>JAILSA010000124.1 GCA_024697885.1 Eubacterium sp.
ACATCGTAGGTCTGACTGTTTCTTGCAGTGATGCCAGAGTTGGTATTGCTTGCTGCCAACTGCTTGTTGTAAGAAATAAAGCTCTGCTGCAAGTTGTCGATGTCGATGAATTTCTCGGTTTCGGTGTCTGCAGATACGTTAGAAGCTGCATCTACCTTGTATTTGTTGGTGGAGTCTTTCTCATTGATGTAGTAAGAATTTGTACCCTCGGAGGTTACTTCGTAGGAAGAACCTACAACCAGTGTGTCACCGGCGGTACCGATTTTGACTTCACCACTCAAGTTAGCAAAGTTTTCAATGTAAGTAGTGGTGTAAGGATTTGAATATCCGGAAGTTTTGCGGATGTTCAATTCGCTGCTCAAGCTTGAGGAATAATCATTTCCCAAATTTTTCGCAAGAGCGTTTGCATGTTGATGTCCCTGTGTTGCCAATGTGTCGAATGCGACAAAGCCATAGCTCTGCATAACGCCAACTACGTTCTCCAGTGACGAACCATTTTTGTATGTAACATCAGCGGCGTAGACATGGGAATGTGCCATAGAACTAAGTGCCAAGCTGAGTACCATTACACCAGACAAAATGGAGGCTACAACTCTTTTCTTATTGACTTTCATTTTTCCTTCTTTCTGCTCACACAAGCATTTACTTTGTCATTAGTTACTGTTAAAAAACATCAAATGTAATATAGCATGTTTCCGTTATTTTTGCAATATAATGTAGGAATTAAATCAAGGTCAAAAAAGATTTTAGTTAAAATGTTCAAAATCGACTCTTTTTTTATGGAAAATAAGGGCATTTTTTCGTATAATATGGGTGTTGGAGGACAAAAAAATGACAGACTTTATTTTCGAAACAAAAAAGGGACATAAAATCAAGTATTACAGGGGTGGCCAGGGGGACAAAACCTATGTCCTGATCCATGCCCAGGGCACCTCATCGAAATCCTATTTTTCCATAGCCAAAAAATTGGGGCAAAAGGCTCAGGTTTTACTCCTGGATTGTTATGGCCACGGGGGCAGCGACAAGGAAAAAAGCCTTTATAGCCTAGCCTGTATTGGGGATGATTTTTTCGAATTATTCAGCACTCTACAGCTGTCGAATATAAATCTTGTAGGCCATTCCTCCGGGGGATTAATCGCGGCTTACATAGAATCCAAATACCACTGTTGCCAGGAACTTTTTTTGGAGGATCCACCCTTCTTTTCTTCCTGGGGCGGCAGGCGGTTTAAGACCTACAATTATGTGGACCTGTCCAGTGTCTGCCACGACTACCTAGAGGAGGATAAGAAAGAGGACTTTGTCACCTACTATTTTGAGCACCAATACGCCTGGAATTTTTTCCCAGAAAAAAGTCGTGAAAAGCTGAGGGGCAAGATGGTGGAAAATGCCAAAAAATTCCGCAAAAAGCATCCGGACAGGGATTTGCAGGTTTCCTTTTGGCCCAAGGATGCCCTGGAGGGCTTTAAGGGGATGAACGATTACGACCCCTATTTTGGTCTGACCTTTTATGATAACAGTTTTCACCAGGACATTGATTATGAGGAACTTTTGGGAAATATTAAGTGCCCTACCACCTTTTTGAAGGCCCAGACCAAGACGGATCCGGAGACGGGACTTTTGATGGCGGCCTTGTCGGAGGAGGATTTGAACCATGTGGCCAGACTGGTGAAGAATCTGGAAATTGTGCGCTGCCGCTGTGGACATGCCATTCATGTGGAAAAAAAGAGACAGTTTTTGGCGGCCCTGGACCACAGGGAATACAGGGAAGTGGACTTAAAGGCTCTTTTGAGTGGGAGGAACAACCAATAGAGGGGCAAAAAAAGAAGAATATTTAGAAATCTTCACATTGCATAAGAGAAAAAATTTTTGTATAATCCTTAATGTAATTATTATTGAGGATTTTCGATCAATAAGGTCGAGACAGATTCGTTAGAGGAAGGAAAATTAAAAATATGGGCGGTATATTTGGCGTAGTTGCTAAAGATGATTGTTTGTTTGATTTGTTTTTTGGAATTGATTATCATTCCCATCTGGGAACCAGACGCGGTGGAATGGCAGTGTATGATGAGACCAAGGGTTTTGATCGAGCCATTCACAACATAGAGAACGCGCCATTTAGAACCAAGTTCGATAAGGACATGCAGGAGATGAAGGGAAAGTTCGGCATCGGATGCATTTCTGATTATGAGCCACAGCCCCTGATTGTTCGGTCCCACCATGGAACCTATGCCCTGACCACAGTCAGCAAGATTAACAATGCGGAGGAACTAGAGAGGGAGGCCTTTGAAAACGGCCACTCCCATTTTCTGGAAATGAGTGGCGGGGACATTAATGCCACAGAGCTGGTGGCAGCCCTTATTAACCAGAAGGAAAATCTCATTGACGGAATTCGCTATGCCCTGGAGGTAGTGGACGGATCTTTGTCACTTCTTCTTATGAATGAAAAGGGAATTTACGCGGGAAGAGACCGCCTGGGTCGAACCCCGATTGTCATTGGCAAAAAAGAGGATGGCTTCTGTGCCTCTTTTGAAAATTTTGCCTATAAAAATTTGGGCTACAAGGATTACAAGGCCCTGGGTCCTGGAGAGGTTTGTGTCTTGACAGAGAAAAACTGTGTGACCCTGGTTCAGCCGGGAGAGGACATGAAAATCTGTACCTTCCTCTGGGTTTACTACGGTTACCCAGCCAGCTCCTACGAGGGCATTAGCGTGGAAAAAATGCGCTACAACTGCGGTGCCAAAATGGCCCAGCGAGACAACGTTAAAGCGGACATTGTGGCAGGAGTTCCAGATTCCGGAACAGCCCATGCCGTAGGATATGCCAACGAGTCCGGCATACCATTTTCCAGACCTTTTATTAAGTATACCCCAACCTGGCCTCGTTCCTTTATGCCAACCATTCAGAGCAAGAGAAATCTCATTGCCAAGATGAAAATGTTGGCTGTCCAGGACCTGATTGAGGGAAGAAGTATGGTCCTCATTGACGACTCCATTGTGCGAGGAACTCAGTTGAGAGAGACCACAGAATTTTTGTATCAGAGCGGTGCCAAGGAAGTCCACATTCGACCAGCCTGCCCACCGTTAGTATATGGCTGTAAGTATTTGAACTTCTCCCGTTCCAACTCTGAGATGGAGCTTATTACCCGCCGTGTAATCGAGCGCTTAGAAAATGGCAATGTGACGGAGGAGGTTTTGCAGGAGTACACCAACCCGGATTCAGAGAAGTACCAGAAGATGGAGGAGGAAATCTGCAAGGAGCTTCACTTTACCAGCCTCAAATTTAACCGACTAGATGACATGCTGGATTCTGTCGGCATCGATCACTGTAAACTGTGCACCTATTGTTGGGATGGCAAGGAGTAAACATGTTTTATAGCATTTTAGGAGGCACGCCGATTCAGAAAAAGGAATTGGCGGCCTTTTTTGAAGATTTTAATATTAACGGATTGATTTCCAGGGCCAGAAGTCTAGACCGAGAGTCAGACCTGACTCCTCTCTACCAGTACATGCCGGAGAGCAAGGAGGAAATCCGTTTTCGAAGAAGCGTGACGGAGGACCTCTTAAACGAGGCCATCCACCAGGCTTTTTCTTTGTATGTAAGGCGGATTCAGGAGGTAAAATCCCTGGCCAAGATGGGAGAGTTTTGCGGGATTCCCCTCCAGGAAAAAAAGTACCACCTAGATGAACTCTACCACTTTCACCGGGCTCTGAGTGAACTAGAACAAGTTCTTGTAAGGGAGGCCAAGGGCTTTGCCATCAGGGAACTTTTAGACTACATAAGTGACTACAAGGCCTCCAAGGAATTTCAGACCTGGTCCAGTAAGGTCCTGGAATTAGAGGAGAAAATTCAGGGACAGACCAGATATTTTTCTGTGTCCAAAAACCGAGTTCTGGTGGAGGATGCCCCAGAGGAGGAATCGGTGGAAAACCGTTTTGCCAGAGTCTTTTCCTTTGAGGAGAAAAAAGAGGAAAAGACCTTTGACAAGAGGGACCGAATCACCCTTTTAGAGATGCGATTGGCGGAGAGAATTGTGGACAGGGAGAAGTTAGATAAGCCTCTATCATCCCTGAAAAAATTCCAGCCAAACCAAGTCCTTATGCACATGGCAGAAGAACTTCCCCTCTATCTCTCCTTTTTCAAGGTGAAGAAGCAGTTAGAGGAGATGGGATACGAATTTTGCCTGCCAAAAGAGGGAGAATCCCTGGAGGTTCAGGAGGGATTTGACCTGGGGATGGCCCTGCAATCCTGGGAAAAAAATGTGGTCAGCAACTCCTTCCAAATGAGAGAGGGAGAGCATTTTTTGGTGGTGACGGGAGCCAACGGCGGAGGCAAGACTACCTTTGCCCGCATGCTAGGCCAGGTGGTTTACCTGAGTCAAATGGGACTTTTAGTGCCGGCCAGGGAAGCCAGTCTTCCTTTTTATGACGGGATTTTCTCCCATTTTTCCAAGGAGGAGAGCACGGACACGGGCCGAGGCAAGCTAAAGGAGGAGTTAGAGAGACTGGCCCCTCTTATGCAGGAGCAAAAGTCCAATGTCTTTGTGGTCTTGAACGAGCTCTTTACCACAGCGGCCTCCTACGATGCGGAAGTTATGGGAAACCGGGTAATTGATCATTTTCTGGAGAAAAATTGTACGGGAATCTATGTGACCCACATCCAGGGATTGGCCAAGGAGAGACCGGGAATCGTAAGTTTGGTGGCGGAGCTGGCGGGAGACCACCACACAAGAACCTTCCTCATGGCCCGCAAGCCGGCGGATCAAGGGGAGTATGAGGATTCCATAATCAGCAAGTACGACATGATCTATGACAGGATGAAGGAGGTGGTAGGTGGTGGAAAATAGACCGATTTGGTTCCAGCCTGCCACGGCCAGGTATCACGATGAAAAAGCCATATATAAGGATTTAAATATTCAGACCATAGTCAGAGGTATGGCCCTAAACCACTACGAAGACGAGGCCTTTATTGAGGAAATTCTTCTCAGACCCCTGACTGGGGTAGAGGATATTTTGGCCAGACAAAAGGTGGTGGAGGAGGCCTGTCAGGAGCCAAAACTTATGGACCAGTTTCTTCTGGTGATTAAGGAGGCCTCAGACAAGTTAGAGCCTTTGATGGACACCCTGCAGGATGCCAGAGACAAGAACTTTTTGGCGGAGACCCAGATTTCTGCCAAGCTAGATGCGTTGTCTACAGTTGTAGAAATGACCTGGAAAATCCGGGAATTAATAGAGAATAACCCTCAGGCAATGTCTGGGCCTGGTCTGGGAATTTTCCGGGAAACCTTCTACCGGGAAGTGCCTCCGGAGACAATAGTAGAACAACGAGAATTGGTGGAAAACTTCGATGCCTTCAAGCGCAAGGGAGAGATTAGTCTACAGGGAGAGATGGGTCCCGGCTTCTTCTGGAAAAACATGAAGGTCTTAGGCGTCAGCTCCAAGGCAAAGAAGGTCAACCGAGGACTCTTTTTCACTGTAGACAGAAGAGATGTTTTGATTGATGAAGAACTCTATGAGAGCGCCGTTGATTTTACCAATCAGGTGCTGGTGGACATTTTGGACCAGTGCATGCCTTATATAAAGAAGTGGCAGGGCCACATCCGCCTCCTTCGCAAGCAGATTGCCTTTTTGGCAGGCTGTGCCCGCATGTACAACCACACCAGGGATTTGGAATTTCAATTTGTCTTTCCTAATATGGAAGAAAAGACAATCAAGGGACTCTATGATTTATCCCTGGCCCTCCAGACCCACTCCAACCCGGTTTCCAACTCCCTTGAGCCAAACGACTATGAGGCCATCATTGTCACGGGAGCCAACCAGGGAGGTAAGTCCACCTTCCTTCGAAGCATGGGAATTGGCCAGGTTATGTGCCAGGCAGGCATGTATGTGGCGGCGGGAACTTTTCCTTTGAAGACCTATGGTCAGATTTTCACCCATTTTACCAGGCGAGAGGACGCCAGCATGACCATGGGAAAATTCGAGGAGGAGTTAAAGCGCATGCAGGACATTTTGGTCCATGCCAAGAGGGGGAGCCTAATCCTTCTCAACGAGTCCTTCGCCACCACCACAGAGGTGACGGCCTACCAGATTGCCACAGACCTTTTGCGGGTTTGTCTGGAAGAGGGGCTGACCCTGTGGATGGTAACTCACATCACCACCTTTGCCCGACAGATGTATCAGATTTCTGACGGCCGTGTCCTCTTTTTGTCAGCGGGAAGGGAGGCCAATCACGAGCAAAGATATAGCATGGTGGAAAAAGAACCGGAAAATACCAGCTATGGCCTGGAACTTTATGACCAAATCATCTCGGGGAAAGAATAGGATTTTTTCAAAAAACTATTGATTTATGGTAGATGGTGGGTTAAACTAAACATTGTGAAAATAAAAACATGGGATTTGGTCTGCCCAAGCCCATAAGCTTAGAAAAGGAGAGTTCAATTATGTGTTATTTGGAAATTGAAAAAGTAATTGGCCGCGAGATTATGGATTCCAGAGGAAATCCAACAGTTGAGGCTGAGGTTCATTTGACAGATGGAACAGTTGCTAAAGGTACAGCACCATCCGGAGCTTCTACAGGAGTTTTCGAGGCGCTTGAGTTGAGAGATGGAGATAAGTCCAGATATCTCGGAAAAGGTGTTACCAAGGCTGTTGAAAATATTAATACAACAATCAATGAGGTTCTTCAGGGAATGGATCCAACAGACATCTATGCTGTAGATGCTGCTATGATCAAGGCTGACGGAACTGAGAACAAAGACAAGTTGGGAGCAAACGCTATCTTGGCTGTATCTATTGCTACATGCCGTGCAGCTGCTGAGGCTCTTGGACTTCCACTTTACAGATTCCTCGGTGGTGTTGCTGGAAACAAACTTCCAGTTCCAATGATGAACATCTTGAACGGTGGAGCACATGCTACAAACACTGTTGATACACAGGAGTTCATGATCATGCCTGTTGGAGCACCTTCTTTCAAAGAGGCTCTTCGCTGGTGTGCAGAGGTATTCCACGCTTTGGCTGGTATCCTCAAAGAGAGAGGTCTTGCTACATCCGTAGGTGATGAGGGTGGTTTCGCTCCAAACCTGAAAGATGATGACGAGACAATCGCTACAATTCTTGAGGCTGTTAAGAAGGCTGGTTATGAGCCAGGAAAAGACTTCAGAATCGCTATGGACGCTGCTTCTTCTGAGTGGAAGAGCGAGAAGGGAATCGGATTCTACAAGCTTCCTAAGGCTGGTACTGAGTACACAACAGACGAGTTGATCGAGCACTGGGCTCAGTTGGTTGAGAAATATCCTATCGTTTCTATCGAGGATGCTCTTGATGAGGAAGATTGGGAAGGATGGAAGAAGCTTACTGCTAAACTTGGAAACAAGGTTCAGTTGGTAGGTGACGACCTCTTCGTTACAAATACAAAGAGAATTGCAAAGGGTATCGAGCTTGGCTGCGGTAACTCCGTATTGATCAAGTTGAACCAGATCGGTTCTGTATCTGAGACTCTTGAGGCTATTAAGATGGCTCACAAGGCTGGTTACACAGCAATCAGCTCTCACAGATCTGGTGAGACAGCAGATACAACAATCGCTGACCTTGCAGTTGCATTGAATACATGCCAGATTAAGACTGGTGCTCCTTCTAGAAGTGAGCGAGTTGCTAAATACAATCAGCTTCTTCGCATCGAGGAAGAGCTTGGTGAAGCAGCAGTATACCCAGGTATGGATGCATTCAACGTAGACTAATTTGAATTGAATATTTAAATGCCAATAAAGAAGAGGTTGTCGCACTAACAATTAAAGTGCGACAACCTCTTTATTTGTTCTAAATTTCATATTTTCCTTTTTTCTTTTTGATCTCATTCATATAGGCGGCGGTGATTACGCCGGATGGCAGGGCAATGACTGCCAAGCCCACCAGGGAGGAAATCATAGTCAGGATTCGTCCCGCCGTGGTGACAGGGGAGATGTCTCCGTATCCAATGGTGGTGATGGAGATGGTGGCCCAGTAGAGGGCGTCCAAAAAGTTGTTAAAGAGGTCCGGCTCGATTTGGAAAATAAACATGGCCGAGGCCGTAATGTAAATGGCGGTCAAAAGGAAAATGGCAAAGAGCTGTCTTTTAACCTTGCGAATCACATTGGTGATTACCACCATTACGTTGGAGTAGCGCACCAGCTTGAGGATGCGGAATACTCGAAAGATTCGAAACATTCCCCAGAAGGTAGAGGTGGGGAGAAAAACTGCCACAAAGGGAATCAAAGAGAGAAAATCCACAATGGCCATAGGTGTAAAAATGTACCAGAGATAGGCCTTGTAGCTCTTGTATCCCATCTTGTAATCTGAGGTAAAAAGTCGTATCAGGTAGTCGAAGAGGAAGATAAAACCTGTGGTTCCATCTACCATCTGTACAAAGATGTTGGTGGACTTCATCATGAGGGGAATCATTCCTATGATAACACCTGTCAGAATCATGAGGTCATAGGCTCGACTGGCATAATCGTTCTTGTCCCCGACCTCCACGATTTCGTAGATTCGCCTCTTATAGGCTTCTCTGTTTTTTAGTAGATCTAGTTTCATTGGTCCACCCCCTTTAGCTCAAAGCGGCCCAAATTGCCAGGCCACCAATTACCAACAAAAAGAGAGTCATAATCAAACTGACGATAATGACACAGTGACTGAAAATATCTACCTTTTTTTCTAATCCTTCGTCTCCAATGAGAATGGAGCCGGCGGCTTCTTTTTTTATTTTACTTTTTATGTCCATAAGCAACACCCCTAGTTTTCACATTTATTCATATTATAATTTTATAATAATTTTCCCGTAAACACAAGAAAAAAGGAAAGGCTTTGTTGACGGAAAAATGATGAATTGGTAAAATTTTTAGAGGGGTAAGATTTGAAAAAAAGGAGAAAGATAAATGGATGAACGTTTACAAAAACAGGTGGATTTTATTCTGGAAATAGACAAGGAAAAAAACATTTTGCGCCAGACCCACATCAGCGGCTACGAGAGGCAGGAAAATGATGCGGAGCACGCCTGGCATATGGCCATTATGGCCTATCTCCTGCGGGAATATTCTAACCAGCTCGTGGACATTGGAAGGGTTATGATTATGTGCCTGATTCACGACGTGGTGGAAATTGATGCGGGAGACACCTATGCCTACGACACAGAGGGCCTCAAAACTCAGAAGGCCAGAGAGGACGCCGCCAAGGAGAGAATTTATTCCCTCCTGCCACCAGACCAGAAGGAGGAAATGATTGCCCTGTTTGACGAGTTTGAGGAAAACAAGACACCAGAGGCCAGGTTCGCCCATGCCATGGACAATTTTCAACCCCTTCTTCTCAATCACCACAACGGGGGCCGGGACTGGCAGCGCCACCAGGTCAAGGCCGACCAGGTCTACGGTCGGCAGGGCAAAACTGTGGAGGGGTCGGAGAGGATTTTTCAGGCAATTGACGAGATACTCAAGGAAAATATAGACAAGGGGAATATCCTGGAGTGACTTAAAAAGTGAAGATTTTCAAAAATGAATTACATAATAAAAACTTGACATTATATATATATGTATATAAAATTATTATGTTATGCCGTTTTAAAGGTGGCAGAATTGTGTTAGGGAGGAGAGAATTTATGATAGTAGAAAAAAAGAAATATTTTATTTTAATTGGTGTTCTTTTGCTTGTTGTTGCGGGGATTATTGCTTTTTTTGTAATTAAACCTAAAAAAAACAAAGCCAAGATTGAGAAAGTACATTTTTCCAACAGTCAGGCGGAAATAAACAATAAGACCTACGAAATCGGTGATTACACAGTGGCTTTGAAGAAGAGTATTTATTCTAAGAAAGGAAGAATAGGTAAACTTCTGTTTGAAGTGACCAAAAAGGATGGGAAGCCGGAGATTAAAAAGATAGCAGGAGATGGTCGAATTAGTTCTTTCGGAGCTGGAGATAATTGGATGATGATTACCATGTCAGCGTCGGGAACTATTTCCAGCACAGCATCCTATGAGGGAGATAAACTAAAAATCTTTACAGAGTTTAGCATGAACGCACCAGATGAGAGCAATCCGGATGAGGTTGAGGCTATAGAGAATTATCCTATTTACATATATTGTAAGAATGACGAAGACTCAGATGATGGAAAGTATGGTTTCAAATTGGAAGAGAATAGTGACGAAAAGGAGATTAAGCTATTAGGGAGTCAGAGATTAGTCTACTCACCATTAGGTCTGACAATTTATTCTGATGCGAGGATTGGGAGAGCTCTTGTGGAGTTTGAAAACGCCAAGGGCAAGAAGAAGGTGGCCATGGATGTGGAGAAGGAGTCTAGTGACATAGCCGGATTCTTCGGAAGTGGATGTGGAACTGGAGCTGGATATACTTATCAGTACACCTTTAAGAATCTCTATGATGTGAGTAAAATTAAGAAGGTCTATGTAAATGGTAAGTGTGTAGGTTAAAACTAAAAAGATTTTGGGTGGAGTTGAGCACTAACAATTTAAAAAAATGTTAGTGCTCAGCTCCTTTTTGTGTTAAATTAGGAAATTTTAATTGACACCCATATGAGCAAGTGATACAATGAACATATGAACAATAACTCATATGTTCAATTGACAAATGGGAGGTGATGAAGATGGGAAAAAGCACAGTAGATACAATACAAGAAGATGAGCTCTACGATTTGGCTGAACTCTTCAAGGTGTTTGGTGACTCCACCCGCATTCGAATTTTGCATGCCCTCTACAACCAGGAGAGAGCTGTGTCAGACATCGCGGAGAGCCTGAACATGACCCAGTCTGCTATTTCGCACCAACTCAGAATTTTAAAACAGTCCAAGTTGGTTAAGGCAAGACGAGATGGCAAGTCCATGCTTTATTCCCTGGCAGACGGACATGTCAGCACCATTATCGCCCAGGGAATTGATCATGTGCGAGAGTAGAAAATAATAAAAATGGAGGAGTTCGTTATGAAGAAAAAATTTAAAATGCAGGATTTGGATTGCGCAAACTGCGCTGCCAAGATGGAGGCAGGTATTAAGAAAATCGACGGTGTTACAGATGCGGTTATGAGCTTTATGACACAGAAGTTGACCATTGAGGCAGACGAGGATCGCTTTGAGGAAATTATGGATCAGGTAGAGAAGGTATGTGCATCCGTGGAGCCAGACTGCAGAGTGATTCGTTCCTAGTGAGGTTTTTTTATGACAAATAAGCAGAAGAAGATTCGCCTTCGCATTATAGTGGCAGGGCTTATGTTCGCGGGACTATTTACCTGCGAGAAGCTAGGACTCTTAGAGTCCCTGGCCTGGTATGTCCGCTTTGTGATTTTTCTCGTTCCCTACCTGGTGGTGGGCTATGACATCATCTACAAGGCGGCCAGAAACATCAGCCACGGCCAGGTCTTTGATGAAAATTTTCTTATGATGATAGCCACCTTTGGTGCCTTTGGAGTCCAGGAGTACTCGGAGGCCGTGGCGGTTATGCTCTTTTACCAGGTGGGTGAACTTTTCCAGTCCTACGCCGTGGGCAAGTCGCGCAAGTCCATTTCCGACATGATGGACATTGTGCCAGAGTATGCCAACCTAGAGGTGGATGGCAGGCTAGAGAAGGTGGACCCGGACGATGTAGAAGTGGGAAGCATAATCACCATAAAGCCGGGGGAGAGAGTGCCCCTGGACGGCCTGGTGGTAGAGGGCCAGTCCATGCTGGACACGGCGGCTCTTACCGGAGAGTCCCTGCCTCGGGAAATAGGAGAGGGCCAGGAAATCATTAGCGGCTGCGTCAATGGATCCGGTACCCTGCGGGTAAAAACCACCAGGGAATTTGACGATTCCACCGTGGCCAAAATTCTGGAATTAGTGGAAAATGCCAGCGCCAGAAAGGCAAAAGTGGAAAATTTTATTACCCGCTTTGCCAGATACTACACCCCGGTAGTGACTATTGGAGCAGTGATCTTAGCCCTGCTTCCGTCTCTGATTTGGGGGAATCCTCTGGAGTGGATTCAGAGGGCCTGCATTTTCCTTGTTATATCCTGTCCGTGTGCCCTGGTGATTTCCGTTCCCCTGGGATTTTTTGGAGGAATCGGAGCGGCATCCAAAATCGGTGTGTTAGTAAAGGGAAGCAACTTCCTTGAGGTGGTATCTCGGCTGGAGACCCTGGTTTTTGACAAGACGGGAACCTTGACCAGGGGGACCTTTGAGGTGACCTCCCTTCATCCTCACGGCATGACAAGTCAGGAACTTCTGGAACTGGCAGCCTACGGGGAAGCCTACTCCAACCACCCCATCGCCCTTTCCATTCGACAGGCTTATGGCCAGGAACTCGACTTGTCCCGTCTGTCGGAGACAGAGGAAGTGGCAGGACAGGGAATACAAACCCTTTTTGATGGGAAAAAGGTTTACGTTGGTAACCAAAAATTGATGGAGGCCGGAAACATTTCCTATGTGGAAAATAAAGAAATAGGAAGTCTGGTTTATGTGGCGGTGGAAGATCGCTTTGCCGGCTCGATTTTGATTTCAGACCGCCTCAAGGAAGGGGCAGCAGATGCTATTGCCTCGGTAAAAAAAGAGGGAATAAAAAATTGCATTATGCTGACAGGTGACCGAAAACCTATGGCCAAGGTCATGGCGGACACTTTGAAGTTAGATGGATACCGGGCGGAACTTTTGCCGGGAGACAAGGTAAAGGAAGTAGAGACCTTACTAGAGGCCACCTCTCAGGAGGGCAAGCTGGCCTTTGTGGGAGACGGCATCAACGATGCCCCTGTTTTGTCCCGGGCAGATGTGGGAATTGCCATGGGAAGTCTGGGTTCTGACGCGGCCATAGAGGCAGCGGACCTGGTGATTATGGACGATGATTTGCGAAAGATTCCAGGGGTAATTCGCATTGCCAGAAAGACATTACGAATCGTAAGAGAAAATATAGTTTTTGCTCTGGGGGTCAAGGCCCTTGTGCTGGTTTTGGGAGCCCTGGGACTGGCCAACATGTGGGCGGCAGTTTTTGCCGATGTGGGAGTTTCTGTCATCGCCATTCTCAACTCCATGAGAACCCTGAGAACAAAATAAGAAGAAGCGCTCATCGGCGGGTGAGCGCTTTTTTGGTGTCAGTTGCAAAAAAGGCGAAATCATTGTATAATCTATAGGAATTTTGCATGACAAAAAGATAGAAAGAAATGAGGAATAAAATGGATAATAAGGCAATGATGGAATTGGACCAGGAGCTAGATGCCAAGTTTGACGATTTGGTAAATTATTGCATGACTTCCGGTGCCATTGACCAGAATTTATACACAGAATATGACGTAAAGAGAGGACTTCGCGACGCCAACGGTAAGGGTGTGCTCACCGGTCTGACTGAGATCTCTGACGTAGTGGGATTTTGCTTAGAGGACGGCAAGAAAATCCCTTGTGACGGTCAGCTCTACTACCAGGGTTACGATGTAGAGGATTTGATCAAAAAAATAGGAAAGAGTCATTACGGATTTGAGGAGATTACCTATCTCCTTCTTTTTGGCCAGCTGCCTACAGACCAGCAGAGAGCAGATTTTTTTGACATTCTGACCAGCTTACAGGAATTGTCCGGTCAGTTTGTTCGCGACGTCATCATGAAGGCCCCAAGTGCCAACATTATGAACGCCCTGCAAAAGAGTGTCCTGACCCTCTATTCCTATGACGATGCACCGGACGACACAGACGTTTCCAACGTACTTCGCCAGTCCCTGCAGCTCATTGGAAAAATGCCTTTGATTGCAGTTTATGCATATCACTCCTACCGCCATTTTTCCTTTGATGAAAACTTCTTTATCAGAACACCACAGCCTGGCATGTCCACGGCGGAAAACATCCTGCAGATGATTCGTCCAGACGGCAAGTTTACAGACCTTGAGGCCAAGGTTCTGGACATCGCTCTCATACTTCACGCAGAGCACGGTGGCGGTAACAACTCCACCTTTACCAACCATGTGGTAACCTCCTCGGGAACCGATACCTACTCCGCTATTTCCGCGGCAATCGCCTCCCTCAAGGGACCTCGTCACGGTGGTGCCAACCTGAAGGTTTTGCAGATGTTTGACGACATTAAGGACCACTGCAAGGATTGGAAAAACGAGGATCAAATTAGAGACTACCTGGATAAGATTTTGAATAAAGAGGCTTTTGACCAGTCGGGCTTGATTTATGGTATGGGCCATGCGGTTTACACCGTGTCTGACCCAAGAGAGAGAGTTTTGAAACGCTATGCAAAACTCCTGTCCGAGGAAAAAGGTCAGCAGGAGGAATTTGCCCTGTATGAGACCGTGGAAAATCTCTCCAAGGACCTGATTATGAAAAAGCATATGCGCTACAAGCCAGTGTGTGCCAATGTAGATTTTTACAGTGGCTTTGTTTATACCATGCTTGGCATTCCGCGTGAGCTCTTTACTCCGATTTTTGCCATTGCCAGAATTTCTGGTTGGAGCGCTCACCGCTTAGAGGAGCTAGTGAACAAGGGCAAAATCATTCGCCCGGCCTACAAGTATGTGGGACAGCACAGAGATATTGAGGAGTGATACTCATGGAAAAACATCTCATATTTTTGGATATCGATGGAACCCTCTTAGACAATGACAGGGACCTGGTGCCAGAGTCAGCCATAGAGGCTATAGGAAAGGCCAGGGAAAATGGCCATGAGGTCTTTCTCTGCACAGGCAGGTGCAGGGCTTTTATCCCGCATGTTGTGAGAAAAATCAAGTTAGATGGCATGGTGGCCGGCTGCGGTACCTCCATCTATTACAGGGGCAAGCAGCTGGTCCGCAAGCGCATGGCCCAGGAACTGCAAAGGGACATTGCCGAGGATTTGATTGACCTCCACCTGGATGGCATACTCGAGGGAGATGGGCACTGCTATTTTAGAGACCAGCCCTTTGTGGAGATTGTGAAGACTTTCTCAAAGTCCAATGCCAAGTACGGGGAAAATTGTATTCTCAGTTTTCAGCAGGAGGATAAGCTTAGCTTTGATAAGTTTTGCGTCTGGTATGACGAGACGGGAGACATTGAGACCTTCAAGAAAAAATATGAGGATATTTTTGAGTTTATAGACCGAGCAGATGATTTTTACGAGGTGGTTCCCAGGGGCTACTCCAAGGCCACAGGAATTGAATACCTCTGTCAGCTGACAGGGGTTTCTCGAAAGAACACCATCAGCATTGGGGATTCGGCCAACGACTTGTCCATGCTAGGTTACACTGGAATAAGTGTGGCCATGGGAGATGGCAACCCGGAGCTTTTTGAACGAGTGGATTATGTGACCACGGGAGTGGCCCAGGACGGAGTAAAAAATGCCCTAGAGCATTATCATTTGATATAGAGGAAGGTGTGTTTCCATGACAAAAAAATTAGGACTCTTATTAGAAAAAATGGAATATGAACTGGTGCAGGGAAGTTTAGATACAGAGGTGACAGACCTGACCTATGATTCGAGAAAAATTCAGCCGGGCATGTTATTTGTAGCCATTGACGGAACCGTGGTAGACGGCCACAAGTTCATTCCCGATGTAATAAAAAAAGGAGCTTCCGTCCTTGTGGTAGAAAAGGATGTGGACCTGACAGATTACGATGTGACAGTAGTCAGGGTAAAAAATGGCAGGGCGGCACTTAGCTACTTATCCGCAGCTTATTTTGACTACCCAGCCACCAAGATGATTTCCATCGGCATTACGGGAACCAAAGGAAAATCCACCACCACCTACATGGTGCGTGACATTATAGAAAAGGCGGGCAAAACCTGCGGTATCGTGGGAACCATTGGCCTGGCCATCAAGGGCAAGGTCACACCGATTGACCACACCACACCGGAGTCCTACGACCTGCAAAAATACTTCCACCAGATGGTAGAGGCGGGCTGTGACTACATGGTAATGGAGGTCAGCTCTCAGGGAGTAAAAATGGACCGTGTGGCGGGACTCCACTTTGACTACGGAGTTTTTACCAATATTTCCCCAGACCACATTGGACCAAATGAGCACAAGGATTTTGCCGAGTACTTAGATTGTAAGAGCAAGCTCTTCCAGATGTGTGAGGTGGGACTTGTCAACAAGGACGACCCTCATTGGCAGGAGATTGTAAAGGATGCCACCTGTCAGGTAAAGACCTACGGTTGCCAGGAGGCAGACCTGGTGGCTAGCGATATTGAGCACGTAAATGAGGAGGGCAATTTGTCCATGAAATTCCACGCCCAGGGCATGCTTGAGGGGGACATTGTAGTGGGACTTCCTGGCAAATTCAACATTTACAACGCCATGAGTGCAGCGGGACTTGGAGCCCTTTTAGGCTTCCCTAGAGAGGTGATTTTACACGCCCTTGAGCATGTGGAAGTCAGGGGCCGTGTGGAGAGTGTTCCAACGGGCAAGGGTTTTTCTGTTCTCATTGATTTTGCCCACAACGGAGTTTCCACAGAGAGCGTTTTGCAGACCCTGAGGGGATATAAGCCAAACCGCCTGATTGCTATTTTTGGCTGTGGAGGAAACCGAAGCAAGCTTCGCCGCTACGAGATGGGAGAGGCAGTTGCCAAGCTGGCAGACTATGCGGTGGTCACTTCAGACAACCCAAGAACCGAGGCCTTCTCCGACATTGTGGAGGACATTAAGGTGGGAATAGCCAAGGCGGAACAGCCATGTGACTATCAGGTTATTGAGGACAGGCAGGAAGCGGTTACCTACGCTGTGTCCCAGGCCCAGAACGGGGATATGATCGTCCTTCTCGGCAAGGGTCACGAGGAATACCAGGAAATCAATGGCATCAAGCACCACTACAGCGAGAGAGAGGCAGTGGCCAATGCTCTTGCCAGCCTGTCATAGATGTTCACAAATTGTTCTTTTCATGGACACAAAGAGATGTTACAATAAAATTCAAAAAAATTAAAAAAAGGGGTTAAGCCCCAGACTAAAGTTGCCGATATAGAGAATAAGATAAGGATAGTTATGCTTTTTAGTAACAATGGAGGGTTGCTTATGAGTTCAATTAACGGAATAAACAATAATAGTTATCTTAGTCAGTTGTTTAATACATCGTCCACGAGCGGGACCTCTTCGTCCCTGTTTTCGTCATCTTCATCATCCACGGATATGTATTCTTTGCTTTCTTCTTCCGTGTCTGATTTTAGGATGATTCAAAGTGGCGTTTATAAAAAGGCCTTGAAGTCCTACTATGCCTCTCAGAAGGAGGACGATGCCAACACGATTGCGGATTCGGGAAGTGCGGATTCCAAGGTTACACTCTCCAATATGAAGAGTGCGGCCAGCAAGTTGTCATCCACTATGGCAGACCTTAAGACCATGGATTTTGATTCGGCAGAGGATGAGGATTTAGTCAGCAAGGTGAAGGAGTATGTGACCAATTACAACAGCACCATAAATTCGGCTAAGAATCTCAACTCCTACGGCATGCTTCAGACCTCAGTTTGGATGAAGGAGCAGACGGATACGGCAGAGGGGCTTTTGAACAATGTGGGAATTACCATTGGAGATGACAATACCCTGTCTCTCAACGAGGAGACCCTGAAGTCGGCTTCTAAGGCAGATTTAAAAACTCTCTTTAATGGAAGCTCATCCTACGGAGCCAGAGTTGCATCCCAGGCATCGGCCCTGGTCAATCAGGCCACCAGCCAGATTGCACTCAACTCCGGAACAACCACTTATACTTCAAGTGGATTCTACAACACCTAATATGTAACATTATTGAAGATGAAAATAAGAACAAGCGGCGCAGGCAAAATGTTTGTGCCGCTTGTGGTATGTTAAAAGACCAAGGAGATTTTATGTATCGATTTTTTGCAGCAGAAGAAAATTTGGGAGATGGAAAAATCTGGATTCAGGGAGACGATGTAAATCACATCAAAAATGTTCTCCGCATGAATCCGGGGGACCACCTTATGGTTTCCTTTGGCAAGGGAGTGGACTATGAATGTCAGATTTTGACCCTGGGCCAGGACCAAATAGATTTGGAAATCCTAAGGGAGGAGCCGGCGGTGACGGAGCTGCCTGTCCGCCTGGTTCTCTTTCAGGCCCTGCCCAAAAAGGATAAGATGGAATTGATTATTCAAAAGGCAGTGGAACTTGGGGCCTCAGAGATCGTTCCGGTGGCCTCGAAGCGGTGTGTGGTCAAGCTTGATGACAAGAAGGCTGCCAAGAAGCTGACTCGTTGGCAGGGAATCGCAGAGTCTGCGGCCAAGCAATCCGGCCGGGGATTTATTCCGGAGATTCATGAGGTTTTAACCTTTGATCAGGCCTTATCCTACGCAAATAATTTGCAATCCCTATTGATTCCTTACGAACTTAGTGATAATATGGCAGAGTCGGTTCAAGCCATGAAAGAGGCTTGTCAGGGGGACAGCGTGGGAATTTTTATCGGCCCGGAAGGGGGCTTCGAGCGCGGCGAGGTAGACCGGGCCATGGAGGCAGGTGCCAAGCCAATCTCCCTGGGCAAAAGGATTTTGCGCACAGAGACAGCGGGGATGACCACCCTGTCCGTGCTTATGTTTATGATTGAGGGAAAGGAATAGAAACTGTGGAAGCTTATTTGGACAATGCAGCCACCACCAGGGCCTACAAGGAGGTCTGCGATCTGGTGGCCAAGGTCATGTATGAGGATTACGGCAACCCATCTTCACGCCATATGAAGGGGGTGGAGGCTGAGCGCCTGGTTCGCCAGGCCACAGACCAGATTGCCAAGAGCCTTAAGTGCGACAGGAAAAATATTATATATACCTCCGGTGGTACAGAGAGCAACAACGCCGCCCTGATCGGCGTGGCCCTGGCCAACAAGAGAAAGGGCAAGAAAATTATCACCACCTGTTTTGAGCATCCATCGGTTCACGAACCCTTGATTTACTTAGAGAGCCAGGGCTTTGAGGTGGAATACCTGCCAGTGGATGCCAGGGGACACTTGTCACCGGACAGCCTGAGACAGGCCCTGACAGAGGATACCATCTTGGTCTCCACTATGATGGTCAACAACGAGGTGGGAGCTATTTTGGACATCGCCTCCCTGGTCCAGGTGGTCAAGGATTTTGACCCGGACATTTTGTTCCATGTGGATGCCATTCAGGCCTATGGCAAAATGAAAATACTGCCTAAGAAGTTGGGCATTGATTTAATGAGTGTCAGCGGCCACAAGATTCACGGCCCCAAGGGCACAGGTTTTCTCTACAAAAAAGACGGCATTAAGATGCACCCTTACATCCACGGCGGCGGCCAGCAGGCCGGCATGAGGTCGGGAACGGAAAATGTGCCCGGCATAGTGGGACTGGGACTTGCGGCCAGGATGATGGACGAGAGCCTGGAGGAGAGAAGGGCCAAGCTCTACGATATTAAGAAGTATATGATAGAGAAATTGACAACCCTAGAGGGTGTGACGGTAAATGGATTGGAGGGACTGGATATTCAGGAGACAGCCCCTCATATCTTGTCCGCCAGCTTCCAGGGAGTCCGGGCAGAGGTCTTGCTTCATGCCCTGGAGGAAAAGGAGATTTATGTTTCATCCGGATCTGCCTGCTCTTCAAATCACCCGGGAATCAGCGGAACTCTGGTGGCCATTGGTGTGGACAGAGAACTTTTAGATTCCACCCTGCGCTTTAGTTTTAGCCAGGAGACGGACAGAGAACAGATTGATTATGTCATAGAGGAATTGGAGGCCCTGCTTCCAATGCTTCGGAGATTTACAAGGAGATAAATAAGATGGTAAGAGCTTTTTTGATTAAATACGCAGAAATCGGCATTAAGGGAAAAAACCGATATGTCTTTGAGGACGCCCTGGTGCGCCGGGTCAAGGAGAGACTTGAGCGCTGCGAAGGGGAATTTTTCGTGGAAAAAGAGCAGGGAAGAATTTATGTGGAGGCCACTGGAGATTTTGATCCGGAGGAGACCATGACTGCCCTGACCCATGTCTTTGGTATCGCCCATATTTGCCCTGTGGTTTTGGTGGAGGACAAGTCCTTTGACAATGTCTGCAAGGAACTCCTAGACCACATGAAGGACCAGTTAGGGGACAGGAAATTCACCTTTAAGGTTTTTGCCAAGAGAAGTGACAAGTCCTACGAAATGGAAAGCCCTGACATCTGTATGGAGGCGGGCAAGTATATTTTGGATCACATGGAAAATGCCCAGGTAGATGTTCACAAGCCTGAGGTCAAGGTCTATATTGAGATTCGGGCCAGAGCCTATGTCTATGTGTCCTCCGTCAAGGGACCAGGCGGTATGCCAGTGGGAACTGCGGGAAGGTCCATGCTCCTTCTGTCCGGCGGTATCGACAGCCCGGTAGCAGGTTGGATGATGGCCAAGAGGGGAGTCCGCATTGAGGCAGTTTACTTCCATGCCCCACCATACACCAGCGAGAGAGCCAAGCAAAAGGTGGTGGATTTGGCCAGAATTATCTCAGAGTACACCGGCCCAATCCAACTCCACATCGTGAACTTTACGGATATCCAGCTGGCTATTTACGAAAAATGTCCTCACGACGAGTTGACTATTATTATGAGAAGATACATGATGCGCATCGCCCAGACCATTGCGGAGAAGAGACATTGTCTGTCCCTTATTACCGGAGAGAGTGTGGGCCAGGTGGCAAGTCAGACCATGCAGAGTTTGGCGGCTACAGACAATGTCTGCCACATGCCAGTCTTCCGTCCGGTCATTGCCTTTGACAAAAATGACATTATAGAGATTGCGGAGAAAATAAATACATTTGAGACTTCCATCCTTCCATTTGAGGACTGCTGTACCATCTTTGTGGCCAAGCATCCTGTAACCAAGCCTGATATTGGCAAAATGGAAAATTCAGAGAAAAAAATTGCAGATATCATCGACGACATGGTTATGAAGGCCATTGATGAGAGAGAAATCGTGGATGTGAGACCAGAGTAAAAAAATGCCAGGCGGCTAGTCCGCTTGGCATCCTATGTATAAAAGGGCAAAAGAAGTGGCGGTCTCAGTTGAGCCGCCCCGCTTAAGTAACATACCCTTTAGATTGAATTAGTCAACGATAAATGGTGCAAGTTTATCAAGGATTTCATCAACATTGCTTTCGCTGTGGATGTTCAGGTCGATTGGCTTAGACAAGTCAAGGCTGAAAATTCCCATAATAGACTTTGCATCGATTACGTATCTTCCGGATACGAGATCAAACTCAGCATCGTACTTTGTTACTTCGTTTACGAATGCCTTTACCTTATCGATGGAATTCAAAGAAATTTTTACTGTTTTCATAATGAAATACCTCCTTCTTTTATTGAAGAATTTCTTCTTCATCTATAATACTATTCGAAAGTGGAAATTATGTCAACATTAAAATTTTACAAGATGCACAAAAAACACACACCTATTTTGTGAAAAATGACAGAAAGGGAAGAAAAATGAGGGTTGCTTTTCTTACTCTTGGTTGCAAGGTGAACTACTATGAGACCGAGATAATCATGGAACAATTTAAAAATAGAGGCTTTGAAATCTGCGAGTTTTCGGACCATGCAGAGGTTTATGTGGTCAATACCTGCACGGTGACAAATATGGCAGATCGCAAGTCTCGCCAGATGATTCACCGGGCCAAAAAGAAAAATCCTGACAGCCTGGTGGTGGCTGTGGGCTGTTATGTGGAGTCTGCTGGGGAAAAGATTTTGGAGGATGCCTCTGTGGATGCCGCTTTTTCCAATAAGGATAAGGGACAGTTGGCAGAATTGATTATCCAGCGCTTCCAGCTCCACGCCCAGGGAAAGACTACAGGAGTAGAACATGAGCCAAAGCACCGAACCAGGGCCTATTTGAAGGTTCAGGACGGCTGTAACCAGTTTTGCACCTACTGCATGATTCCCTATGTCAGGGGAAGGGGAAAACTTGTCTCCACCCCAGAAGACCAGGCCCTAGAGGAAATAAGGGCTTTGGCTGACAAGGGCTACAAGGAAGTGGTTTTGACGGGAATCCACCTGTCCTCCTACGGGGTGGACTGGTCCGGGGAGAAAAACTTTGTCAAGCTTCAGGGACGCCACCTCTTGGATTTGATCAAAAAGGCGGCCCAGGTGCCAGGAATCGAGAGAATTCGCCTGGGATCTTTGGAGCCGAGAATCATTGTGGAAGAGTTTTTGCAGGGCTTAAAGGATATACCACAATTTTGTCCTCATTTTCATTTATCATTGCAGAGTGGAAGTCAGGGGGTTCTCCGGCGGATGAATCGTCATTACACACCTGTAGAATACAGAGAAAAGGTGGATTTGATTCGTCAGTACTTTGAGCATCCCGCCATTACCACGGACGTGATTGTGGGATTTCCGGGAGAGACGGAAGAAGAATTTCAAGAGACCAGGGACTTTTTGGACCAGATTCGTCTGGCAGATATTCACGTTTTTCCATATTCTGTCAGGTCCGGTACCAGGGCAGCAGCCATGGAGGGCCAGGTCAGACCAGAAATCAAAAAAATCAGGGCAGATATTTTGATCGAAGCCACCAAAAAATATAAGGAGGACTATGCTTCCTACTTCTTGGGAAAAGAAGAGGAGGTTATCTTTGAGGAGACAGTTGTAGAAAACGATACTACCTACCTTTGTGGCCTCAACGACCGGTATGTGAGAATCGGAATTACTCAGGAAAAAGCCGAAGAAATGGGACTTTCATCTGGAGACATGGCAAGGGTTTTGGTGGATAAAATCTTCTGCCAGGACAATTAAATGGTTGCGAAATTGTTATAAATATATTACAATAAATGAAATGGCTAGTTTGAATGAAAGGGGCATGGGACATGCAGGAAATTAGTAACACACAGTACTTCAAGGTAGATATCGACAACGATTATGATGTTCGTGACGTAATCGCTTCAGTATATACTGCTCTAACTGAAAAGGGTTACAATCCAGTTAACCAGATTGTAGGTTATCTCATGTCTGGAGATCCGACTTATATCACAAGTCACAAGGGTGCCCGCAGCTTGATTATGAGAGCTGAGAGAGATGAGATTATCGAGGTCTTCTTACAGGATTATATAGAGCATAACTTTAAGGACAAAAAAGAAGATTAAGTACTAGATTGGAAGTTTTTATTTGAGAATCATGGGACTTGATTACGGGTCTGTCACTGTGGGAGTGGCGATTAGTGACTCTATGCACTTAACAGCACAGCCCGTTGAAGTAATACAAAGAAAAAGTGAAAATAAGCTTCGAAGGACTCTTGCACGAATTGAAGAATTGGTGGAAGAGTTTGAAGTCGGTCTAGTTGTCTTGGGACTCCCCAAAAACATGAACAATACAGAGGGAGAGCGCGTGGAACGCGTCAAAGAATTTCGAGACAAACTGACAGTCAGAACAGGACTGGAGGTTGTTCTGTGGGATGAGAGGCTGAGCACAGTTTCTGCTATGGATGTTTTGAAGGAAGGCGGGGTACGCCGTGAGAACCGGAAACAATTCGTGGATAAACTGGCAGCCAGCATCATTTTACAGGGATATCTGGACTCAATAAATTAGTGAGAAATCACAAAAAAGAAGAGAAAAGAGGTTAATATGTCAGACGACGGAAAAATCATGCTTACAGCTGACGATGGCAGCCAGGAGGCTTTTTTTGTGTTGGAAAAAGCTGAGATCGCAGGCCTGAGTTACCTGTTAGTGGCAGACGATCCTCAGGACGAGGAGGCTCTTGCCCTTATTTTGAAAGAAGTAGAAGAAGGAGACGAAATCCTATATGAGGTGGTGGACGACGACAAGGAGTTGACCATTATTTCCAAATACTTTGAAGAACTTTTAGAAGATGTAGAATTAGATGTAGAAGAATAGAGAGGTGTCATTTTGAAGAAGAAAGAAAAAACAGGAAAAGAGTATGTAAAAGTTATTCCTCTAGGCGGATTAGAGCAGATTGGAATGAACATTACTGCCTTTGAGACAGAGGACAGTATTATTGTAGTAGATTGTGGACTGGCCTTCCCAGAGGACGACATGTTAGGAGTAGATTTGGTAATCCCAGATGTTTCCTACCTCCTTGAGAACAAGGACAAGGTAAAGGGATTTGTGATCACCCACGGTCACGAGGACCACATCGGTTCCCTGCCATACATCTTGCAGCAGATT
>JAILSA010000125.1 GCA_024697885.1 Eubacterium sp.
GGTCCTTGGCCCTCATTCTGGTCTTAATACGGTTAATATCTGTCTCAGCCACTTCCTTGGTGGCATAGTTTTCCGTAAAGTGTCCTCCCTTGCTGTGGGGGTTGGTACAGTCCACGCCCAAGAGGTAGATTTCCTTGAATCCCATGTGGAAGGCGATCTCTGTGGCCAGGGACAAAACGGTAGCCTTAACCATGCAGTAGGTCTGGATATTTCCCTTGACCTTGTAGCGCTCGGACTGAATGGTGTGGATGTAGGTGGTGTCTACTGGCTTTTTCTTCATTCGGCGGTAGGTTCTCTCTGTGGTAAAGAGAGGGGATTTTACCTTTTCATATAGCTCGCTTCCCAGTTTGGAGGCGTAAATACTGTCAGAGACACAGTGAAAGGAAGGTCTCCAATCTGTCTGGTCAAAAATCTTATAGACCATATTGGTTCCAAAGGTAAATTCATCCACCAAAAGGTCTAGATCCTTGCCGTTGAGGCTGGGACCGTTACCGATGAGAAAACAGCGCTCTCCCTGATGGGAATTTTTGAGCATGTCAAGTCGCAGGCTGTTGTTGTTGTGCATAAGGCCTCTTGTGCGGAAAAATCCAAGAACATTGTAGCGGATAATATACCAGACAATGTGAACTCGGTTTAAGGTTTTTTTGCTGTAAATCATGAAGTTTTCCCAGAGGGAGTGAATGTGGGGATAAGCCTGCTTACACAGTTCTAGAATCTCATCATCCGATGGGCAGCTTGGGTCTCCCAGACGGAAGACATTTCTCTTTTTGCCGGCCACATAAGGCATCTTGTATTCAGAGTCATAAATCCAGTAGTGGCAGGCGGCAAAATACTTGCAGCACTCCCTGGAATTAGAGCGAATCACAATGGTATGGTGGTAGGTTAAGAGATTCATATGGTCCTCTGGAACGTCCACAATCCACACAAAGTAGTAAGACCGAAGGTCCTCTAAATCTACTATTTTTTGGAAAAACTCAAAGGCCTTGGAATTTTCCGGTTCCTTGCCACCATAAAAGAGAATCATGGTGTCGGAGATGGAAGTCACTTTTTTGTAGTACTGGTACTGGAGGTGACGCCTGGTTAATTCCGACCCGTTGGGTGATAGACTGATATCAATATTCATAGAAAAAATCCTTTCATATGTTTATATCTTCATACCTTTATACTATAATGATTTGGCCTGTAAAAGTCAATTTATATTGAAAAAAAGGGTCTGATAGTGTACTATTTATAGTGTGATTTGGAGGAAAATATTATGACAAAAAATAGCATGACTTTGTATATGGTAGTTCCCTGCTACAACGAGGAAGAGGTCTTAGAAGAGACCACAAAACAGTTAAATGTGGTCTTTGATGGAATGAAGGAGCGGGGTAAAATTACAGACAAGAGTCGTATTCTCTACGTAAATGACGGCTCTAAGGACCAGACCTGGCCTTTGATCGCTAAGCTTCACCGGGAAAATTTCTGGGTGAGCGGACTGAATTTGTCCCGCAACCGAGGACACCAAAATGCAGTTTTGGCCGGACTTATGTATGTCAAGGATCACTGTGATGCTGCCATATCTATGGATGCGGACCTACAGGACGATGTAGGCGCTATTGAGCAGATGGTAGATAAGTATCTAGAGGGAAATGATGTGGTATACGGTGTCAGAAACAGCCGCAAGACCGATACCTTTTTCAAGCGTTTTACGGCAGAGGGTTTTTACAAAATTATGAAGTGGATGGGAGTGGATTTGGTATTTAACCACGCAGACTTCCGCCTTATGAGTAAAAGGGTTCTTGTGGAAATGGAAAAATATAAGGAAGTTAATCTCTTCTTGCGTGGCATGGTGCCGCTCATTGGCTACCCATCAGACAATGTCTACTATGCCAGAAACGAGAGATTTGCAGGAGAGAGTAAGTATCCACTGAGGAAAATGCTCTCTTTTGCCTTTGATGGAATTACTTCTTTTAGTGTAAAACCAATTCGTTTTATTATGAATCTGGGTCTTACCATTTTCTTTGTCAGTATTGTGGTTTTGATTTATTCCTTAATCCGCCATTTTATGGGGGATACGGCCTGGGGATGGTCCTCCCTCATGGTTTCTATTTGGGCACTGGGAGGCCTTCAGCTCTTTGGTATCGGCCTGATTGGAGAGTACATTGGCAAGATGTATATGGAGACAAAGGCCAGACCAAGATTTGCAGTACAAGAGATTTTAGATGTGGTTGATGAGGATGAAACTAAGTAGGTTAGTAAATGGGATCTATGTGCTGATTTGGGAAACAAATTCCCGCTATCTGGTGGCATTTTTGCCAATGATGATTATGGTGGCCTATGATGGCTACAGCAGCTTGATGTGGAAAAATAAGGAATAAAAAATCACTCGCACTGGCGAGTGAATTTTTTTAATTCTTTTTGAAAACCCATTCTCTCTGAATCTGGAAACTGATTACGAAGAGTAAGGTGTCTATAATGCACTTACGAATAGTTCGGAAGCTGATAAATATTAAGAAGTGGTCCACCAGGAACCAAGACAGCAAAAGCTGTAGGAAACAAAGGGCATAGTATCTGGCAAAAACCCTTGGGGACTTGGAGTCATTCTTAAATACCTGCTTCTTGTTCATAAAGAAGTTATAGAGTGAACTCAGGAGCCTGGAGATTACGGTTCGTAACAAGGTCAAAAGAGATCCTCCAAAGAAATAATCCTTAAATACCAGCTGGCTCTCTGGAATCAAAGGCCTTAAAATCAGACCTAAGAGATAGAAGAGCAGGATGTCAATGACAAAGCTGGAGAGAGAACTCAGCAAAAACTTGAGAAAGACCTTATAGATTCGGATGGAATCGATAAAGGGGTTAAAGTGTGAACTCTCATTGTTCTCAAGATAAATGGTCTGAATGGCAAACTCCTGAACTGGAATATCATACTCCTTGGCGGCGATGAGCATATTCATCTCGTACTCGAAGCGCTCTCCCTTGGTATTGGCAAAGTACTTGGAAATCAGGTCTATAGGCAGGCCACGAAGACCAGTCTGGGTATCGGATACCTTGATGCCACAGAGGAGACGAATGACCAGACGAGTGGCCTTGTTGCCAAAGCGACTGCGCCAGGGAATGGACTCCTCCTCAAATTGACGGCAACCCAGAATGAGCTTGTCCGGATTTTCGTAGGTCAGGCGGGCACAGGTGTCAATATCTGCCAGAACATGCTGGCCGTCACAGTCTACGGTAACACAACCCTTGATGTCTGGTCGAAACTCCAGTAGGTGGTTGAAGGCTGACTTTAGGGCAATGCCCTTGCCAAAATTAATGACATGGCGAATGAGCTTGCAGCCGTAGTCCTCCTTGCAGACCTTAAAGTATTTTCTATTTTCAATTTTACTTCCATCATCTACCATAATAATGTTAAGAAAACCTGCT
>JAILSA010000128.1 GCA_024697885.1 Eubacterium sp.
TATTCTCTCTTAACGTAGCCTCTGTTTCAAGGCTTAGGCTACTCACTCAGGGTTGTCATACAACCCCACGGCCTTGCCCGTGGGTATTAGTGAGTCTATTGTCCTCCCCATTTGTAAAAAATATCTTTTTTATTATATCATATTTTGTGGTCTTTAATCAAAAAATAATACACCAAAAAAAGCGCCCCACCCTCAGGATGAAGCGCCCTTATAGTAAAAACATTTTCATTCAAATTGATTTTATTCAAATTGATTTGAATGAAATTTACATCAGCTGAAACACATGATGCTGGTTCTCAAAACAAATCTTAGTCCCCAACTTAAATCCCTGGGCTCGTCCCATTGGCAGGCGGGTTCCATCCATCAGGAAGGTTCCGTTGGTGGAGTAATCAATTACATAGTAGAGGCCATCCGCCTGGCTGAACTTAATCTTGCAGTGGCGGCGGCTGATTTTGTTGTCATGGAAAACGATGTTGCAGATGTCTGGGCGAGTTCCAAGAAGCACCTCTTCCTCCGGGTCCATGGCAAAAAAGTTGCCTGCGTATTCGCCCTTGAGCACATAAATTCCGTGCTGGAGATTGGCATTTTCCTCCAGGTCTTCTTCCTCGTCCTCCAGGCTCTCCTCCTGGAAAACAGGCTCTTCCAGGCTGGACTTTTTCTTGTCTGTGGCAGGAAGTTTTCCCCCTAGGCGTTTCATTTTCAAGGCCTTGGCCCCGAGGAAATGCACCAGGAAGATCGTGCCGTAAAAGGCGATGCTGAGGGGAATGTTCAAAATACCAATGTAATTTAAAACAATTCCTCCGCAGATAAAAATAAGCATAAAGCAAACGCTTGCCGCCTGGTAGAGATAGTAAATCAGGATGTCCTCCCGTCTCTCTGCCTGCAAAAGCATGGCGGAGTGCACATAGATAAATGCAAAACCAAAGATTAAAATCAGGGCTGCCACGGCTGCAGCGCTAATGGGCAAAAGGCCGATATCGCCGAAGATGGCAGAGGCGGCTCCGGACAAAATCCATCCCAGAATCACCACACCTGAGGCGATTGCCATACAGGCTGCAAAGATGTAATAAATCACAGCCATTGTCTTACAAAGCTTCATAGTTTCCTCCAATGTCTTTATCTCAGATCTTCCACTTGCCGTCTTCAACTTGGATTAGGTCGCTGGCGTAAAAGCCGGCGGACAAAACAATCATGTCCTTCAAATCCTGGCAGGCCGCTGTCTCCACGGCGCTGTGCATAGCCCACTGTGGGATTCCAATGTCAACCATAGGAATGCTGAGCTGCTGGCTCAAAAGGTTGCCCAGAGTGCTTCCTCCCGGGGAGTCTGCCCGGTTAGCAAAGGCCTGAGTCATCAGCCCCTCCCTCAAGCAAACCATGTCCAGAGCTGCTGCCGTCAGGCCTGTGGAAGTGTATTTTTGACTTGCATTATATTTTACTACAATCCCCCCACCAAGGCAAACGCTAAATTGGCTGTCGCTCTTGGCTGGCAGGTTTGGATGGGTGGCGTGGGCGTTGTCCGCACTGATTAGGAGACTGGCGCTGCGAAGGCACATGCCCTCCTGTCTGGTCAGGCCAAGGCCCTCCTCGATTCTCTCCATAGTCTGAGGGAGAAAATTAGACATGGCTCCCTGACGGGTTCCACTCCCCACTTCCTCGTTGTCAAAGACAGTCCAGATGCGGATGCTGTCGCAGGAATTTTCCATGCTCTGCAAAAATCCCTCCAGGGTGGTGGCCACACAGGCCAAGTCATCAATTCTTGGAGCCATGAAAAACTCTCCCGAAGTCCCAAGGCGCACCGGCTTTTGTCTGGTGACCAAGACCAGGTCGTGATCTACGATTTCATCCTCTGGGCTCAGGCCTGCTGCCTCCCTTAGGACGCCTTCTAAGTCCGCCTCCGGTCCCCCGTAGATTGACTGCAAATCCACCTGTGGGTTGTAGGCATAGCCCTTGTTAATCTCCCTGTTAAAATGAATGGCCAGGTTGGGAATCACCAAAAGGTCCTTGTCCACATAGACAAGTTTGGACTCAAGGCCATCCTCCCTGTCAATCAAAAGTCGTCCCGCAATAGTCAGGGGACGGTCTAGCCAGCTAGAGTAAATCATGCCGCCGTAGCCCTCTACCTCAGCCTTTCCATAATCCGTATTTCCCTGGTTCAATTTCTTAATGCGAAAGGTTGGGGAGTCGCTGTGGCTGGCCATAATGTGATAGTTGACCGGCTTGTTTTTTGGCAGGCAAAAAGCGATGATGCTGGATTGATTTCTGGTGACATAATACTTGCCCCCTGGCTCTACCTGCCAGAGTTTAGTCTCCTCCAGGCGGCAAAAACCTTCCGCCTCCAAGAGCTCTGCTGCCTGGGCTACTACGTGAAAGGGGCTGACTCCCTTTTCAATAAATTCTAAAATATCCAAAGCTTTTTCCCCCTAAATATTCATGTGGTCAGGCACATAGGCCTTAATGGCAATTCCCTCCTGAACATATTCCTCAGACTCCAGTTTTCCGTACTGGCGGATTTGCTGGATTTTGCCTGCCTCCTCATAAGGGATTACCTTTTCAATATAAGTCATTCCTGCATTCAGGATTTGTTCCACCTGGTTCAAAAGGTCCTCAAGACCCTTCTTTTTCTTGGCAGAGATGTGGACCACCTTGTCCGCTTTCAAATCCTTAAAGGCGGACTGGTCGCTTCCCTCAATCCGGTCCATTTTGTTAAAGGCTGTGAGCACCGGCTTGTCGCCCACCTCTAGCTCCCGGAGGGTCTCGTACACAACCTCCATCTGCAAATCATAGTTTTCATTGGAGGCGTCCACCACATGGAGAATCATGTCCGCGTACTTGGCCTCCTCCAGGGTAGACCGAAAGGCCCGAATCAACTGGTGGGGAAGTTTACTGATAAAACCTACCGTATCCGTAAAGAGAATCTTTTGTCCCTTTTTGATTTCCAGGGCCCTGGTAGTGGGGTCAAGAGTGGCAAAAAGTTTGTCCTCCGACAAAATCCCCGCGTCTGTCAGGGCATTTAGAAGAGTGGACTTGCCCGCATTGGTGTAGCCCACAATAGCCACTGTCGGCGTCTGGTTTTTGCTCCTTTGCTTCCTCATGGTATCCCGGTTTTGCACCACTTCCTTTAAGTGGCGGTTGAGAAGGGAAATCCTGTCCTTAATCAAACGACGGTCCATCTCCAGCTTTTTCTCACCGGGACCCCTGGTTCCGATTCCACCTCCCAGACGGGACATGGCAGTTCCAAAACCCGTCAGGCGGGAGGACCGATAGCGGAGCTGGGCTAGCTCCACCTGAAGTTTACCCTCGCTGGTCCTGGCGTGGGCGGCAAAAATATCCAAAATCATAACCGTTCTGTCAATAATTTTGACTCCCAACTCCTTGCCAAGGTTGGTAATCTGAGCTGGTGACAGCTCGTCATCGCAGACCACCGTGTCCGCATTTTGCAGGGCAATCATTTCCTTTAATTCTTCTATTTTGCCCTTACCGATATAGGTGCCAGGGTGAAAGGCCTCCCTCTTTTGCACCAGGCGGCCCACTGTCTCTGCCCCGGCTGTCTCTGCCAGTTCCTCTAACTCGTCAAGAGATATTTCTACGCTTGTAGAATCATCATTTTTCGACAAATCCACTGCCAAGAGAATAACTCTTTCCCTGTCCTGTTCTGTCTCGTAAAGCTCCATGTCGCCTCCTATTTTTCACATCTATTCCACCACGCGGAGGGTGATTTCCCCGGTGCGAAGGACCTTTTTTTCACCTTCCACCTGGACGATCAAACCGCCCTCCTCATCAATATCAATCGCTGTTCCCCACTGCCACTCATCCTCCTGGAGCTTGGCATATCCTGAGGAAAATCTCACTTCCCGGCCAATGACATTGGACCAGGCCCGGTAATCATCCATAAAATTCTCTGGATTTAGATTTTCGTAGAGGTCATAAACCTGGTTGGCAACGGCGGCCACCAAATCGTTCCTTGGCACCTTAATACTGTCTGTGCAGACAGCCCCTGCCCGGTCCCTTATGTCCTCTGGAAAACCTCCCTTTGGCTCCCGGTAATTAATGCCGATGCCAAGGACTAGCCAGTCAATGCCACCGGACTCAAAATCCGTCACGGCCTCGGTCAGAATTCCACAGACCTTCCTGTCCCGAAGATACACGTCGTTGACCCACTTGATCTGGGCCTCTTCTCCAAGAACCTGTCTCAGGGCCCTGGCCACTGCCACTGCCGCCGCCGTGGTAATGAGAACCGGATGTTCCGCCTGGCCTCCCTCCGGCCGAAACATAAAACTCATATAGATTCCTGTTCCCTCAGGAGAGTAAAAGCCTCTTCCCTTCCGGCCCTTGCCTGCCGTCTGTTCCTCAGCCAAAACCAAAAGTCCCGACTCCGCCCCCTCTAAAGCCCGTCTCTTGGCCTCAAGGTTGGTGGAGTCTATTTTTTTCAAAACCACCAGCTGGCGGTCCCTGTATTTTTCCTTGATTTTCATAGAAATTCCCACCTCGGATAGGAGGTCGGAATGGTCTGCCAATCGGTAGCCCCGGTTGTTGGCCGCCTTGACCTGGTAACCCTCTTCTTCGAGAGATTTCACTGCCTTCCAGATGGCCGTCCGGCTAACCCCCAATTCTCTGGCAATGTCCTGGCCGGACAGGTCCTTTCCCCGAGAGGCCTCTAAGAGGGCCAACACATCAGTCTTTACACTCATCCTCATTCTCCATTCTCTGACGCATAATCCAGTGGGCCTCCACCGGCTGGTCAAGCTTCATGCGAATCATCTCTCCCGGATGCGGACAGCTCTCGCAAGGCTGGTCGTACTGGTCATACATCTCCAAAACCCTGGCCTCCCGGTTCTCCCCATCCGGCACCATAATCTCAATCATATCCCCGCAGAAGAACTTATTCTTCTGGGAAAAATAAAGGTAGCCCTGGTCATCCACCCGGTCAATCATACCCAGATAATTGTATCCCTTGACATAGGTGTTGTTGTCATAAATCTGGGTCTCATGAGTTGGCTTGTGGAAGAAAAATCCTGTGGTAAACTGGCGGTAGGTGCACTTGGCAATCTCCTCCTTGTACCAAGGAATGCGGCTGCGGTACTTTTCCTCGCTCTCAAAATAATCTGCCACTGCCTGGCTGTAGGTTCTGGCCACAACAGCCACATAGAGAGCAGTCTTCATTCTTCCCTCGATTTTGAAGCTGTCGATTCCCGCCTCAATCAACTCAGGAATGTGCTCAATCATACAGAGGTCCTTGGAGTTAAAAATATAAGTCCCCCTCTCATTTTCCTCCACTGGCAAGTACTCCCCTGGTCTACTCTCCTCCACAAGGTGGTAGCGCCAGCGGCATGGGTGAGTACAGGCTCCGCGGTTGGCGTCCCTGCCTGTAAAGTAATTGCTCAAAAGGCAACGACCAGAATAGCTGATGCACATAGCTCCGTGAACAAAGGTCTCAATCTCCAAATCCTCTGGAATGTTGTCATGAATCTCCTTGATTTCCGTCAGAGAAAGCTCTCTGGCTGTCACCACTCGACTGGCTCCCTGGTCCTTCCAAAACTGAAAACCTAAGTAGTTTACATTGTTGGCCTGGGTGCTGACATGGAGCTCAATCTCCGGGCAGACCCTTTTGGCAATGGAAAAAACGCCTGGGTCCGAGATAATAAGGGCGTCCGGCTTCATTTCCTTTAGCTCGTGAAAATACTTTTCCACGCCCTTTAAGTCCGCATTGTGGGCTGTGATATTGGCAGTGACATAGACCTTTTTGCCCCTCTCATGGGCAAAGGCGATTCCCGCCGCCATGTCCTCTGGGGAGAAGTTCTTGGCCTTGGCCCTAAGCCCGTACATCTCTCCTCCAATATAAACTGCATCTGCCCCGTAGAGTATGGCTGTCTTTAAGACCTCTAAGCTGCTGGCTGGTGCAAGGATTTCAATATCCTCTCTCTTTCTCATTTCCTCAGTCCTCCATTTTTCTTGATAAGGTCATGCCATCCCCTAAAGGCAGGCAAATAGTTTCTAACTTTGGGTGGTCCGTCAGAGCCTTGAGATAGTCTCTCATTCGGCTGTGAATGGTCCGGTCTCTCCTGGTGACGGCATAGCGGGATTCCAAAATATCTCCCTCGTGCAAAATGTTGTCCGTCACAAGGAGGCCACCCTCTTCTAACAATTCTAATACATTGGGCAAAAAATTCAAATACTGGCCCTTGGCCGCATCCATAAAAATAAAGTCGAATTTTTTCCCTTCTTCGACTAAGTCCTTCAGGACCTCCGTGGCGTCTCCCTCCCGAAGGTTAATCCTTCCCTCCGGGTCTAGGCGGGCAAAATTTTTCTTGGCCTCTGTCAGCCTCATAGGAACCTTTTCTACAGTTGTAATACCGCTATTTTCCGGCAAATTTTCCAACATGTAGAGGGCCGAATATCCCACGGCAGTTCCCACTTCTAAGACCTGTTTTGGCTTGTTTGTCCTCAGAAGATAGCCTATGAGGTCCCTGGTCCCCCTGCGTATGATTGGCACCTGGTCCCTCTTGGCCCTCTCCTCTAGGTCTCGAATCTCTTCCGACGGCTGTTTGCGGTAGAGTTCCAAAAAAACTTCCATTCTCTCGTCCACGAAAATCCTCCTCATTTTTCGCAACAAAATCCCAACACCCCCAAAAAGGGTGAAGGGATTTGGATAATATTTACACTCAAGACTCTGATTCCGGATACAGGGTCTGGATCACCTCTCCATAGGTCATACTAGAGTTCACCATATAGACCCCTGCCGGTATTTTCTTGTTATTTTTTTCCTCTAGCATCAATCTGACGTAGAGGGAATATCGATCTTTAATTACATGCTTGTCCTCTAACTCTCCCAGGACCTCCATGGTGGACTCCGTCTCTGTCACGGTTATGGCCCGGTCCTCTCCCGGAGGAACCTCTACCACCGTATCTCCCAGAACATCATAGGAAAAAGAGTAGCCCTTCTGGCAAATCTGAATTCCCGCAAACAGTACCACCGCATAGAAAATAATATTCAAAATGATAATCAACATGGTGCGAACTGCTTTTAGCATAGATTAAACCTCCATGATAATAGGGAGAATCATTGGATTTCTCTTGGTCTTTTTCCAGAGGAAATCATTCAATGCGTCCTTGATTTCTGTCTTCATGCGGCCCCAGTCTGTAATGCCTCGGTCATAGAGGCGGTCCAGGGCAATACTTACTACCTCGCGACACTCATCCATCAGGTTCTCAGACTCGCGGACATAGACAAAACCGCGGGATACAATATCTGGGCCAGCCAAAATCATATTGGAGCCCTTTTCCAAGGTGAGAACCACCACAAGAAGTCCGTTCTCGGACAGGTGCTGGCGGTCGCGGAGCACGATATTTCCTACATCTCCTACACCCAAACCATCTACCATAATTCCCTGGGCATGAACACTTCCCACAATCTTGGCACTATTTTCTCTCAGCTCCAGCACATCGCCGGAACGAAGGA
>JAILSA010000185.1 GCA_024697885.1 Eubacterium sp.
CTAGTCGGTCAATGGCATCTAGGGCCTTTTGACTCTTAGTCTTTTCCTTGGCTGACTGGATTGTCTCAAGTCCACCAAAAAGGTCTGCCAGACTAGTGAGCAATTCCTTTAAGTCCCCTGGAATATCCTTTTTCTCCAAAAGACTTTCCACAGCAAACATATTTTTGTTGGCCAAATAGGTTTTAAACTTGGCCTCCTCTTCCTCTGTGAGGCCAGCTTCTTCTACCAGGCCGCGAATGAGACCTGCATGACCTACATCCACCTTAAACTCCTTGAGACCAGTTTTTAAAAGGCACTCAATTGTCAGGGCAATCATCTCTCCATCTGCATCGGAGGAATCGTCATTTACCATTTCCGCTCCCACCTGGGTGGACTCAGCTAACTTACCCTGATAGCCGATGCGATGGATAAAGGTATCTCCCACATAGGAGAGTCGTATCTGCATATCCTCCTGGTCATAGTACTTGGACACACAGCGGGCAACAGAAGGAGTAATGTCCGGGCGCAGAACCAGGGTATTGTTGTACTGGTCAAAAAACTTAAACATTTCCTTGGTGTTAACAGTTCCCGTATCCTTATTGAAAATATCAAAAAATTCAAAGGTAGGTGTCTTAATATCCTTGAATCCATGAAGCTTCATGGTCTTTCGCAACTGGTTCTCAACCTTAATTCTCTTTTCACAGTCTTCCCCATAAAGATCACGAACACCCTCTGGTGTAAATAATAATGATTTCGCGTTTTGCAATGGAATAGTCCCCTTTCAATTGGCAATCAATTTTTATTGGTAAATAGCAGTTGGCTGCTCTGACTTCACAGAATAGCCAGACTTCTCTAAGGTCTTAATAATCTTGTCCTTGTGGTCTGTACCAAAGGCCTCCATGGTAATAGTGAGCTCCACCGCCTTGTTGCGGTTGATGCTGACAAACTGGTTGTGCTCAAGGCGAACAATGTTGCCCTGCTCCTTGGCAATCACCTCAGCCACCCGGAGAAGTTCTCCTGGTCGGTCTGGCAAAAGTACACTGACCGTAAAAATACGGTCTCTCTGAATCAATCCATGCTGCACTACAGAAGACATGGTAATGACATCCATATTGCCGCCGCTGAGAACGCAGACAATTTTTTTGTCCTTGCAATCTAACTGCTTGAGGGCAGATACGGTCAAAAGACCTGAGTTTTCCACAATCATCTTGTGGTTTTCCACCATGTCAAGGAAGTTTACAATCAAATCCCTGTCCTTGACGGTGATGATGGAATCTATATTTTCCATAATATATGGGAAAATTTTCTCTCCCGGTTTCTTTACGGCAGTACCATCGGCAATCGTAGTGACATTAGGAAGTTCTACTACCTCTCCCTTCTCTAGGGAGGCCTTCATACAAGCCGCTCCTGCAGGCTCCACACCAATTACCTTGATATTTGGATTCAAGAGCTTAGCCAGAGTGGAAACACCACAGGCCAAACCGCCTCCTCCAATAGGAACCAAAATCATATCAACCGTTGGCAACTCCTTGACAATTTCCATGGCGATAGAACCCTGTCCCGTAGCCACATCCTCATCGTCAAAAGGATGAATAAAAGTATATCCATTTTCCTCAGCCAGCTTCATAGCATGGGCACAGGCATCGTCATAGACATCTCCGTGCAAAACCACCTCGGCACCATAGCTCTTGGTGCGATTCACCTTAATGAGAGGTGTGGTATTTGGCATAACAATAACTGCCTTGGCCCCAAAGAGTTTGGCTGCATAGGCCACACCCTGGGCATGGTTACCAGCGGATGCGGTAATGAGCCCCTTGCTTCTCTCCTCCGGTGTCAGGGTGCTAATCTTGTAATAGGCACCGCGAACCTTGTAGGCTCCTGTATATTGCATATTCTCAGGTTTGAGATAAATCTTTCCCCCGGTCTGTGCACTGTAGTACTCACTGTAAATTAAATTTGTAGGTAAGATTACCTGCTGAACGGCCTCACTGGCCCTCTCAAAATTGTCTAGCGTCATCATATCTTGTGACGCCTCCTTTCTGACTTATTCATTGGTCTCAAACAGGGCGTTAACAAATTCCTCTGCATCAAATCTTTGCAGGTCACCGATTTGCTCACCGATTCCAATGTACTTAACTGGAATATTGAGCTCTGACTGGATGGCAATGGCAATACCACCCTTGGCAGTTCCATCTAGCTTAGTCAAAATAACACCATTTACGTCTGCCACCTCGCTAAACTGCCTGGCCTGCTCTAGGGCATTTTGCCCTGTGGTACCATCTACCACAATCAGGGTCTCAAGATATGCCTCTGGATACTCCTTCTCAATAATAGTATGAATCTTGTGGAGCTCGGCCATAAGGTTCTTCTTGTTGTGAAGTCGACCTGCTGTGTCGCACAAAAGCAAGTCCACATCCCTGGCCTTAGAGGCCGCCACTGCGTCAAAAACAATGGCAGCAGGATCAGAGCCTTCCTGACCTGCAATAATGTCAACTTCGGCCCTCTTGGCCCATTCCTTTAACTGGTCAATAGCTCCTGCACGAAAGGTATCTGCCGCAGCCAGCATAACCTTTTTGCCCTGGGCCTTAAATTGACCTGCCAGTTTTCCCACACTGGTGGTTTTTCCCACGCCGTTAACGCCGATCAAAAGGAGGACAGATTTTTTCTTTTCAAATTCATAGGCTTCCTCCTGCACCTGCATCTGATCCTTAATAGTCTGAATCAGCAGGTCCTTGCAGGCAGCAGCCTCCTTAATCTTATTCTCTTTGACCTTTTCCTTCAGGTCATCAATGATTCTCATGGTGGTATTGATTCCAATATCCCCCATTACTAAAAGTTCCTCTAACTCATCGTAAAAATCATCGTCTATTTCTGAATATCCATGGAACAAATTGTCCACACCGGATACGAAGGAATCTCTGGTTTTGGAAAGTCCTTTTTTTAAGCGGGAAAAAAATCCCGTCTTTTCTTTTTCTTCCATAATAGCCTCCCGCTAGTCATCTAGTTGTTCTTCAATCAAATTGACAGAAACCAGGGTGGATACACCCTTCTCCTGCATGGTAATACCATAGAGCACATCTGCCGCCTCCATGGTTCCCTTTCTATGGGTAATTACAATAAACTGGGTGTGCTTGGTCAGCTTATGTAGATATTTAGCATAGCGTTTTACGTTGGAATCGTCAAGTGCCGCCTCGATTTCGTCCAAAAGACAGAATGGAGATGGCTTTAGATTCTGGATGGCAAAAAGGAGGGAAATGGCTGTCAAAGCCTTCTCTCCACCGGAGAGCTGCATCATATTGCCAAGTTTTTTGCCTGGCGGCTGGGCGTTAATGGTAATGCCCGCCTCAAGGACATCTTCCTCCTCCACTAACTCAATGGTTCCTTTTCCACCGCCAAAGAGTTCCTTAAACACCTTATCAAACTGCTTTTGAATATCCGCAAACTTCTCTGTAAACTGCTTGCGCATCTCCTCATCCAGTTCCTCAATAATCTTTTTCAGAGCCTCCTCGGACTCGATTAAATCATCGTGCTGGTTTTTTAGGAGTTCATATCGCTCGCTGACATTTTTATATTCCTCAATGGCGTTGACATTGACGTCTCCCAGTCCTCGAATCTTGTTTTTGATCTCCCCTACGTTGGCTTTCATTCTAGTGTAGGAAATGGACTCGTCAATATCAAACTCCATACAATTGCGGTGGGTGAGCTCATATTCATTCCACATGTAGTCGATTTTGCTTTGGAGTTTCTCCTCCAATTTGTCCTTTTGGGTATCTAAGCGGAAAATTTCCTTGTCCAGATTTCCAATGTGATCTGTCAGTTTCGTGCGCTCATCAAAGAAATCCTTCTGAGAGGCCGTCATCTCATCCTTTTTCTTGCGGTCATCTTCTAATTCCTTGGCAAGCTCCTCAGATTCTTTCTTCATTTCCTGGATTTTTTTGCTAAAGCCATCTAATTCTCTCTCCATCTGCTCAATGGTTTCATCAGAATTTTCCTGCTCTGAAAGAACCTGCTTGTACTCCTCTGAAATATCCTCTACTTCCTTCTCCACCCTCTGAATATTCTCGTTGAAGTTGTTTATTTTCTGCTGAGCTCCCGCCAAAATCAGACGGACGTCTTCTAACTTAGCCTGCAATTCTGTCTGCATCTGGCGGTCTTTGACCAGTTCGTCTGACAGCTTGTCAATCATTTGCTCTGCCTGGGTCTTCTTTTCGTTTTCCGCCGCAATTCTCTCCTCTACCGATTGCAAATCCTTCTCTAGGAGTTGTTTTTGCTGCTCGATTTCCTGGCCCTCTCTGGCGATTTGCTGGAACTCTGCATTTTTCTGGTCACGATTTGCCTTGGCATGATCGTACTCGATTTCCGCTGTATTTTTCTTGATCTCCAATTCCTGGCGTTTGGTGGCCATCTCATTGGCCTGACCCACCAGTTTTGTCACCAGTTCATCTGCCTTCTTGATCTTATCCTCGAAGGAATCCAAATCCTTGGTGTACTTTTTCATCTCTTCTTCTAGCTTCTCCTGCTCCCTCTTACGGCCCAAAAGATTGCTGTTGTTTTTGAAGGCTCCACCGGAAATAGATCCTCCCGGATTAATTAACTCGCCCTCTAGGGTCACCATGCGGACTGTATAGTGGTATTTCTTTCCGATGGCAGTGGCGTGATCCATGGTATCTACCAAGAGGTATCGGCCCAAAAGGAACTCAACCACCTTGTCAAATTTTGATTCTCTCTTAACATGGTTAGAGAGTTTTCCCATAACCCCCGGCTCCTTTAAGAGGTCACCGCGAAAGGCTTCTTCTTTTTTGGGAGTGATGGTAGTCAGTGGCAAAAAGGTTGCTCGGCCATAGCGTTTCTTCTTCATGACC
>JAILSA010000187.1 GCA_024697885.1 Eubacterium sp.
CGCAGGTTTTTGGCGGATGAAAGGGATTTTTGCCAGGAAGAGCTTGACCGACTTGAAATAGGCCAGGGGGTAGACAACACCAGTCTGGACCAGGCCCTAGGTCAGATCGAGGCCAGGCTCCAGTCAAAAAAATGTAGATAAAAGGGGCAAAAGATGGTATTATAGGCTAGAAGAGGTATGCAAAAATTATGGATTGGAGGGGTGACGCATGGATATTCGTGTAGACAATATGCAGCAGGTCAACCAGACAAGCCAGACCCAGCAAACCCAGCAGACAGGGGATGAATTTCGCTTTACTCTCATGAGCTCCATTGAAGAAGAGGGGCTGGCAGAGAGACTCCAGGTCATGATGGAGGAAATCACCATGCAGGGAAAGAAGCTCGGCAAGAAAATGGACGTGCGGGACATGAAGCACTATCGCCGCCTGATCAAGGAGTTTATGAACGAGATCGTCAACCGGTCTCACAAGTTTAGCCGAGAGAACTTCTTAGACCGCAGGGGTAGACACAGAGTTTACGGCATGATTAAGCGGGTGGATGAGACCCTGGACGAATTGGCGGGGGAGCTGTTAAAGGATGAAAAAGACGCTCTGACCATTTTAAATAAGGTGGATGAGATCAGAGGATTGTTGTTAGATATTATTACATAATCAACGGAGGATCGAGATCTATGCATAAGTTTTCAGAAATTATAGGACATGAGCAAATAAGAGACCACCTGGAGAAGGCAGTCAAGGGGGGAAAACCCTTCCATGCCTATATTTTCCAGGGAGATGTGGGAGTAGGCAAGGAGCATATGGTAAAGACCTTTGCCGCGGCCCTTCAGTGCCAGAGTGACGAGGAAAAACCCTGCGGTCAGTGTCCATCCTGTATACAGTTTGAGTCGGGCAACCAGCCAGATGTGATTTGGGTTCAGCACGAGAAGGTGGACTACTACTCTGTAGATGAAATCCGCCAGCAGATTTGCAACACCATGGATATCAAGCCATTTTCCAGCCCTTACAAGATTTATATTGTACAGGAAGCGGAAAAAATGAACGAGGCGGCTCAAAACGCCCTCCTAAAAACTCTGGAGGAGCCACCAAAATACGGTGTGGTCATTCTTCTGACCAGCAATGTTTCCGCCCTGCTTCCAACCATTCAGTCCAGGTGTCTGACCCTGGAGTTTCGCCCTCTCAGCAACTCCATTGTAGAGCAGTATCTGAGAGACCACGAGAGTGTACCGGACTACCTGGCAAAGACCAGTGCGGCCTTCGCCCAGGGAAATATTGGAAAGGCAGTGCGCTATGCCAAGTCCAACGACTTTACAGGACGCAAGGACAGCATTTTGAACCTGCTCCACCATGTTATGACCATGGATATTCCGGACATGTTAGATGTGATTGAAGATTTGGGTACCCGCCGGGATGAGGTGAGGGATTATATTGATTTGATGCAGCTTTGGTATCGGGATGTTCTGATTTTCAAAGCCACCAAAAATATTAACCAGTTGATTTTCCAGAGCGACTCCGGCAACATTATGAAGGAGGCCGAGGGAAGATCCTATGAATCCCTTGAGAGGATTATGGATGCCTTTGAGAAGGCCAAAACCCGTCTCAAGGCCAATGTAAATTTTGAAATTACCATGGAACTTATGTTTTTGTCCATGAAAGACGAGTAGATTAAAGGAGGACCAGGCCAAGCATGAAGGAATTAATCGGTGTACGATTTCGACAGGCCGGGAAGGTATATTATTTTAGCCCAGGAGGCAATCAATTAAGACGCGGAGACCATGTGATTGTTGAGACGGTCAAGGGTCTTGAGATAGGCACAGTAATCTTGCCAAATACGGAAAAAAGCGACGAGGAGATTCCAGCTCCTCTCAAGAATATTATTCGAGTTGCCACCAAGGACGACATTAAGAAGGAACTGAAAAACAGGGAAAAGGAAAAAGAAGCCTACAAGATTTGCAAGGAAAAAATCGCCAAGAGAGGCTTGGAGATGAAGCTGATTGAGGCGGAATACACCTTTGACAACAACAAGCTCTTGTTTTATTTTACAGCGGACGGAAGAATTGACTTCAGGGAGCTGGTAAAGGATTTGGCCAGCGTTTTCCGCACCCGCATTGAACTTCGCCAAATCGGCGTCAGGGACGAGACCAAAATGAGGGGAGGCATCGGCATCTGCGGAAGAGCCCTTTGCTGCCACACCTTCCTGTCGGATTTTGCCCCAGTGTCCATTAAGATGGCCAAGGAGCAGAGCCTGTCCCTTAACCCAACCAAGATTTCTGGCGTCTGCGGCCGCCTCATGTGCTGTTTGAAAAATGAGGAGGAGGCCTACGAGGAGCTCAACAGCCGCCTGCCAAATGTGGGCAGCCGGGTCAAGACCCCAGAGGGCCTGTCAGGAGAGGTTCAGAGCGTCCGCGTCCTCAAGCAGAAGGTCAAGGTTGTGGTAGAGCTGGAGAATGACGAAAAAGAAGTAAGAGATTACGACGTGGCGGAGCTCAAGTTCCGCAGGTTTACCCCTAAGGAAAAAATCCAAAACAAGCATGACAAGGAATTGAAAAAGCTTGAAGAGATGGACAAGGAGGACGCTAAGCAGGAAAAGGAGCGGGACTCCCAAGGGAAAAATAACAACAATAACAAGAAAAACAACTTTAAGGGCAAGGGTAAGCCAAGGGATGGCAAGCCTGAGTTCAAGAAGTCAAATCGGCCGGATAAGAGAGAGAGGAAGCCAAAAAAGGATGAGTAAGGATTTTGCAAAAAAGCCTGACTTGCTTCCCGGCGAGAGATTAGATGATTTACAGCGGGACGGATTGTGTTTGATTCAAAATCCGTCCTGGTTTTGTTTTGGGATAGATGCAGTGCTTTTGTCCCACTTCGCCGAGACCAAGGAGGGGGATTTGTGCCTGGATTTGGGTACGGGAAATGGCATTGTTCCCACCCTGCTCTACGGCAGAAACCCGGGAGGCCGCTTTCGGGGCCTCGAGATTCAGGAGGATGTGGCAGACATGGCCAGGCGCAGTGTGGAGTGGAATGATATTGGCCACGCTGTGGAAATTCTCACAGGAGACATAAGGGAGGCCTGCCAGATTTTTCCCAAGGCCTCCTTTGATGTGGTCACTTCCAATCCTCCCTATATGACAGAGAGTCACGGCCTGGTGGGGGACCAGAACCACAAGGCCATCGCCCGCCACGAGATTATGTGCAAGTTAGAGGACCTGATCCGGGAGGCCACAGGCCTGCTAAAGCCCGGGGGACATTTTTTCATGGTTCACAGACCATTTCGCCTGGCGGAAATTTTTGACCTCATGAGAAAATACAAGCTTGAGCCCAAGCGCATGCGGCTGGTTTGCCCCTATGTGGACAAGGAACCCAACCTGGTTTTGGTGGAGGGAGTCCGGGGGGGCAGGGCCAGGCTCAAGGTGGAGGCTCCCCTGATTGTCTACCAGGAGGGGGGACAATATACAGAGGAAATCAGAAAAATCTATTACGAATAGGAGTATAAGAATGTCTGGAATGCTATATTTGTGTGCCACACCAATTGGAAACCTGGAGGACATTACCCTCCGGGTTCTGAGAATCCTGCAGGAGGCGGATGTGATTGCGGCGGAGGACACCCGTCAGACCCGCAAGCTCTTGACCCGCTACGAGATCAAGACCCCGCTGACCAGTTATCACGAGCACAACAAAATGGAAAAGACCCCTGTTCTCATTCAGAAACTTTTGGCAGGGGAAAATATAGCCCTGGTGACGGATGCGGGAACCCCTGCCATCTCCGATCCCGGGGAGGATCTGGTCAGAGCCTGCTATGAGGCTGGGGTGGAGGTGACCTCCCTGCCGGGGCCGGTGGCAGCAGTGACCGCCCTGACCCTGTCGGGCATGAGTGCCCGCCGATTTACCTTCGAGGCCTTTTTGCCTGTGAACAAAAAGGAGAGGGAGATAGTCCTAAATCGCCTCAAGGAAAGCCCTGTCACCACCATTATTTACGAGGCTCCCCACAGGCTCCTCAAGACCTTAGAAATCCTTAAGGAGTATGTAGGTCCGGACCGCCGGCTGGCAGTCTGCAAGGAGTTGACCAAAAAGCACGAGAAGGCCCTTCACTTTACCCTGGAGGAGGCCATTAGCTACCACAGGGAAAATCCCCCTAAGGGGGAGTATGTCCTGGTGATTGAGGGGGCGGACCAGGAGGCCCTGGAGGAGGCCAGGCAGGACCAGTGGAAAAAAATGACTTTAGAGGACCACATGTATCATTACCTGTCCCAGGGAATTGACAAGAAGGAGGCCATAAAAAAGGTGGCCAAAGACCGGGGCATCTCCAAGCGAGACGTCTACAATGAGTTGGTAAGAGAGTAAAAAACGGAATAGATTTTTCCTTTAGACAGGAGGGGTGTTCTTTACATCCCCTCTTGTTTTATGATAAAATAAATTTGGGTGTTTGCGACTTTTTCACACCCGGATCACAGAGAAGGAGACAAAAATATAATGATGATTAAAGTGATTTTGCTCGTGGTATTTTTTGCTGTCATGATGGGGATCGGAGTATACAGCAGAAGACACGCGACCAATGTAAGTGGGTTTGTGTTAGGTGGTAGAGCAGTGGGGCCTTGGCTTACGGCCTTTGCCTACGGAACGTCCTATTTTTCCGCCGTGGTATTTGTGGGATACGCAGGACAGTTTGGATACAAATACGGTTTATCCTCTACCTGGATTGGAATCGGCAACGCCCTTTTGGGCTCTCTTATTGCCTGGGTGGTTTTGGGAAGAAGAACCAGAATCATGTCCAAGCACCTAAAGACCATGACCATGCCGGACTTTTTTGGTAAGAGATACGACAGCCAGGCCCTTCGAGTGGCGGCGTCCGTAATCACTTTTATCTTTTTGATTCCATATACGGCATCTGTTTACAACGGCCTGTCCAACCTTTTTGGTATGGCCTTTGACATTGATTTCAGGATTTGTGTAATTGTGATGGCCATTCTCACAGGCGTCTATGTTATTATCGGCGGCTACATGGCGACGGCCCTCAACGACCTGATTCAGGGAATTATTATGCTCTTTGGAATCGTGGCAATCATTGTGGCAGTCCTCAATGGCCACGGGGGCTTTTTGGCAGCAGTCAAGGAGCTGGCTCAGGTGGAGAGCGATGTGATGCCAGGTGCCTATGCATCTTTCTTTGGGCCGGACCCACTAAACCTTTTGGGAGTAGTTATTTTGACCTCCCTTGGAACCTGGGGTCTGCCTCAGATGATCCAGAAATTCTATGCCATCAAGGACGAAAAATCCGTCCACACAGGAACGATTATCTCCACCTTCTTTGCCATTGTGGTGGCAGGTGGATGCTATTTCCTAGGTGGATTTAGCCGAATTTCCGGTGTGACACCGGCAGCGGATGGCAGCGTGGCCTATGATACCATTATCCCAACCATGCTGTCCTCACTTCCAGACATTTTGATTGGAATTACCATTGTGCTGGTTCTGTCCGCCTCCATGTCTACCCTGTCCAGTCTGGTTTTGACCTCTAGTTCCACCCTGACCCTGGATTTTATTAAGCCGGTCTTTATGAAAAAAATGGACGAGTTCAAGCAGCTGGCCTGGATGCGAGTTTTGCTGGCATTTTTCATTGTGATTTCCGTTGTGATCGCCTTGGATCCACCGGCCTTTATTGCCCAGCTCATGGGTATTTCCTGGGGAGCCCTGGCGGGAGCCTTCTTGGCCCCATTCCTCTACGGACTCTACTGGAAGGGCGTGACCAGGGCAGCCGTTTGGGCCAGCTTTATTTGCGGTGTGGGAATCACCGTGGCCAACATGTTTATCAACTTTATTGCCTCCCCAATTAATG
>JAILSA010000220.1 GCA_024697885.1 Eubacterium sp.
CAGCAGGCTATTACGCTGATTGATTCTGACCAGCGTTACAAGAACTATGTATACTATGCAAACAACATTCAGCAGACAGTAGACGACATGAACCTCAATATGCAAAAGTTGGTTCAGACCGGTAATATTGATTACATGACCAAATACCTGTCATTGGAAAAAACTCGTAATGCTTATAAGGAAAAATATGCCAGTGAAGATGCTGAAACTTATAAGAACTTGATCGATGCTTGTACCAAGTCTGAGAAATTGGCCAGCACCTACGATTATCATATTATGAGAATTGTAGCCAAGGCATTTGCTATTGAAAAGGTTCCTGATGTTGTAGCAGAGATGGCTCTTTCAGCAAAAGAGTCTACCATGAAAGAGGATGACTTAAAGAAATTGGCTGGTAGTATCCTTTACTCCAACAAATATCAGGAGCAGAGAAATACTGTAAACTCCTCTATTACAACATTTACAAGTACCGTACTGGTAAATGAGAACCAGACATTTGAAGTGAGTCAGGACAACCTGGAGCGAGGCGTTTACTTGCAGCAGATCTTCGCCGGCATCCTGATTGCTGTCATGATCTTCGTAGCTATCATGCTCTACAAACTGGTTATTACAGTTCTGAGACATTATGTACGTCAGATTATCTCCAACCAGAGCCTGAGACCTGAAGGTGTATACGAGCTTCAGTACTTGGCTGAGGCCTACAACGAGAAGCTGGAGAAGACTGAGAAGAAGGAGCAGAACCTGATTCGTCGAGCTGACTACGACTCACTTACCAACCTTTACAATAGAGGTGCTTTCGAGAAGAACATCAACAACAAATTGAAAGAGATCAACGACAACACCTCTGCATTTGTCCTCTTTGATATTGATAACTTCAAGGATGTCAATGACAACTTCGGACATGACATGGGTGATAAGATCCTTACATTGATTGCTTATACTCTTCAGGAGAGCTTCGGTGAGGGCAACATTTTGGGACGTATCGGTGGAGATGAGTTCGCTGTATTTATCCCAGACCTTCCAGAGGAAGACCTTACTACTGTTAAGGAGAAGATTGCCAATATCAACCGCCAGATGAGCGCTGATAACGCATCCTTCCCTGCTATTACCTTCAGTGTAGGTATTTCCTTGAACTTCCAGGGTGATAACTTCAAAGACGCTTATGGAAGAGCAGATGATGCTGTTGCTTACGTTAAGAAACATGGTAAATGTGGATGTAGCGTATTTGGATCCAACAACTAATCTAAAAGCTAATAGAAATTATGGCTCCCTGTGGCTTTGGCTGCAGGGAGTTTTTTTGCAAAAAAAAAGACAAAACATATGTTCGAATCTTCTTGTCAAAGGTTTTGAATTGTGCTATAATAATTTTACTTTTTTGAACGCGGGTTCCCAGAGTCCGTGGGAGAGATTTGAAAACAAAGGAGTAAGTATGGCAAGCCAGAAAAGAAAATCAAGCACTCGGAAGAGGACCTCAAATTCAAGGCCTAAAAAGCAGACCGGGGCTAGAAATAAAAGAAATGTTAAGAAAAAGAACCCATTGGCAAATGATGTTTTGCTCTTGGGTATTATTGTGTTTGGAATTATAAGTCTTTTGAGCCTTTTTCACGTGGCGGGAATTTTAGGAGAGGGCCTGAGTTCGGTTCTGTTTGGACTCATGGGAGCCTTAGCCTATGTTTTTCCTTTTTACCTGATTGTGGCATCGGGGCTTTTTATTGCCAACCCCAATAAGGATGATTTGCGACGAAAGATTCTTATGAGCACAGGGGTTTTTTGGTGTTTTTGTGGTCTCTTTCAGTGGGTGGTAAATGACCAGGTCAATAGCGTTTTTGACATCTATACCATCTGCAGTGACAACCAGGGGGGCGGTGGCTTTTTAGGTGGCCTCCTGGCCTTTGAACTGGCCAGATATATTGGTCGGGCCGGAGCCATTATTTTGATTTTGGCGATTTTGATCCTCTTTATCATGTTGATTACCGGAAAGCAGATTATTACAGCCATTGCAGACCTCTACCAGCCAGAGGACAGGGATGACTATGTTCCTGAGGATGATTTTGAATACTCCGATTACAGGAGCCAGGAGTCAAATTCCAAGAATTCCCCTATGCCAACCTATACCTTTGACAAGGAGAAAGCTAAGCCAAAGGCGGAGAAGAAGAAAAAGCCAAGACAGCAAATGAGAGAAATAGAACCTGAGGTGACTAAGGAAGAGCCTGTGGCGGACCAGATTAATATTATTCGACCTGACCAGCCAAGTTCCCAAGATGCCCCCCCTCTTTACCAGGAGGAACTTGACCGCAAATTTGGCAAGAAAAAGGAGACAAAGGCCACTTCCAAAAAAGCCAGAGAGAGCTTGGATAAACCCCAGGATCTTCCGGCTTCTCAGGAGGCAAGGACTCCAACCAAGGCGGCAGAGAAGGTGAAAATCACAGAGGAAGATCAAAAGGAAATGTCGAAGCTTCAGGAGGATTTGTCCCAGGCAAGTCAGAAGGAGATTCCTTATGCATTCCCACCTATGACCCTCTTAGGTCGTCCTCAGTCCAACCAGGCCAGCATGGGCGACCGGGAACTCAAGGAAACTGCTATGAAGTTAAAATCCACCTTAGAGAGCTTTGGCGTCAATGTTTCTATGGGGGATATTAGCTTGGGACCAAGTGTAACCCGTTATGAGCTGATTCCAGCCCAGGGAGTCAAGGTCAGCAAGATCACCTCCCTTTCCGATGATATTAAACTGGCTTTGGCGGCCTCAGATATTCGTATTGAGGCACCGATTCCTGGCAAGGCTGCCGTGGGAATTGAGGTACCTAATACCAAGCGGTCCACCATTACCCTGCGGGAGCTCCTAGAGAGTGATGAATTCAAAAAAGCCAAGTCCAAAGTGACCTTTGCCGTAGGTAAGGATATTAGTGGAAAAACTATAGTGACAGATATTGCCAAGATGCCCCACCTTCTCATTGCAGGTGCTACAGGCTCTGGTAAGTCAGTTTTGATTAATACCCTGATTATGTCCATTATATATAAGGCCAACCCAAATGAGGTCAAAATGATTATGGTGGATCCAAAGATGGTAGAACTTGCTGCCTATGAGGGAATTCCACACCTGATGATTCCTGTGGTCAAAGACCCTAAGAAGGCTTCCGCCGCCCTGGCCTGGGCAGTGGCAGAGATGACCACCCGTTATCAAAAGTTTGCAGAGGCGGGAGTTCGCGACTTAGCTTCCTACAATGTTAAAATGGACCGCCTGACCAAGAAGGACGATCCAAACTACCAGCGGATGCCACAGATTGTAATTATCGTAGACGAGTTTGCAGACCTTATGATGGTAGCTCCCGGCGAGGTGGAGGACGCAGTTTGTCGTCTGGCCCAGTTGGCCCGTGCCGCCGGAATCCACCTGGTTTTAGCTACCCAGAGACCTTCCGTCAATGTCATTACCGGTCTGATTAAGGCCAATATCCCGTCAAGAATTGCCCTGTCCGTGTCCTCTGGTGTGGATTCCAGGACCATTATTGACTCTGTGGGTGCCGAAAAACTACTGGGCAATGGAGATATGCTTTTTGCCCCTCAAAACCTGCCGAATCCTATTCGTGTTCAGGGCGCATTTGTCTCTGATGACGAGAGAGATGGGGTAGTTTCCTTCTTGAAAAATAACAGCAATGGACCTTCCTACAACGAGGAGGTCACCAAG
>JAILSA010000039.1 GCA_024697885.1 Eubacterium sp.
CATCTCGAGCATTCTCTTCAGAGTGATTTCCACCTTGTCCCTGTTCCAGATATCATCCTGATCACAGAGCATAATGTAGTCTGCCTTAGACCTCCTGATTCCCTCTAGAAAATTCAGGACATAGCCCTTGTTTTCCGGATTTTGGTGGAGGGTCACATTGCTGTACTTGCCCTGGTACTCCCCTATAATTTCCAGGGTTCGGTCGCAGGAGCCGTCATCACAAATTTCCAGGGTAATATGGGGATAGGTCTGACAGAGCAGGGATTCGAGTTGTTCCTCTAAATAATCCTCTCCATTATAGGTTGCCATTATGATATGAACCGTCGGCTTGGCCTTCATACTTTTCCTTCCTTCCAATAGGTCTTATTCATTGACATTTTTCTAATCATCCACAGGGGAAGCTTGTCATATTTTTTTCCAAAGCGGTAGCCCAAAAACTTAAAGCCGCTCTGGAATACCAAATCCGGAATCAGATACCACTTGCCCTTGTGACACAGGTAGGATGCTGTAGATTTTACCAGGCGGATTCCCTCGGACTCTGACTTGATCCCCTCAAAGATTTCCCGGTACTGCCTCTGGGAAACTGCCATGTCAAAGTTTCTGGTAAATTGCTGGCGGTAGGTGTACTTGTGGGCGTGTATCACCCTGGCCTCTGCGGCATAGGCAATCTTGTAACCCGCCCCAATAACCTTAGAGGCCATAATCATGTCCTCATTAAAAATAGTCTGAAGGACAAAGCCTCCCATTTCCTCATAGACACTCCGCCTGTACATGGCACATACATTGGAGCAAAAATAGGTCTTGATGCCTAAGCGGTCCAAGTCCTCTTTGCTCTTAACAAAAGATTCCTCGGGATAGTTAAACTGCCTGGTATAGGTTTCAATGATACCCACCTCATCGTTTGGCAGCTGTCTTCCGTAGGCCGTAGCCACTCCCGGAGTCTCCATGGCCTCGAGCATTTTTTCAATCAAAACTTCATCCACCGGCACGGCGTCCTGGGTCATAAAGAGCATATATTCCTCTTTAGACATGGCTGCTGCCTGGTTTCTGGTTCCCCCGTGGTCAAAATCCTTCTTGTCCAACCTTGTTATAAGGCCCTTCCTGGCCTTTTTTAGGATTTGGGCCACTCTGTCGTCCTCTTTTTCATCCCCTGTCAAAGTCTGCATGAAAAAAATGTGGTCCGGCTCCACTGTCTGCCGGTTGAGCATATCTATTAATTTTTCCAATTTTTCATCTGGTCGGTAGACCGGTACTATTACATCTAACACGATTTATCCCTCTTTTCCCAGAAGGCGGTTCACAAGCTTGACTGCCTCCTGCGCATCGTCTGAGTATCCATCGGCACCGATTTCATCGGCAAAGTCCTGAGTCACTACAGCGCCTCCCACCAGGACCTTGGCCCGAACTCCTTCCGCCTTAACCTGGTCCACCACATTTTTCATTTCCATCATGGTGGTGGTCATCAGGGCGGACAGGCCTATAATGCTGGCATCCTTTTCCTTGGCTACCCGGATGATTTCCTCTGTCTCCACGTCCTTGCCCAGATCGATGACATCGTAACCGTAATTTTTTAACATGAGAACCACCAGGTTCTTTCCAATATCATGAATATCTCCCTTGACGGTGGCCATTACGATGGTATCTAGCTTTTGATCCCCCCGCTTGGCAGCCAGCATTGGCTCCATATAAGCCACTGCCTGTTCCATTACCTCCGCCGAGGAAATGAGCTGGGGCAGGAAGTATTTTTTCTCCTCAAAAAGCTTTCCCACACGGTTAATGGCGGGAATCAGGTGGGTGTTAATAATTTCTTCTGGCTCCATACCCCCATCTAATTCTGCCTTGGTCAGTTCCACTATATGGTTGCCCTTACCCTTGATCACTGCCATATAGAGAGGATGTCCATCCTCTTCCTTGTCCTGGCCCTTGGCGGTCTCTCCCTTGGCAGTTTGACTTGTCCCTGCTGCCACCACTGGCTTGACACCGCCTATGTAGTTAATGTCTGCCTCCTCCTTGTTTAGGAGAAGGTCTGCTGCCAGGGCTGCATTGGTGAGGAGGGTCTGGGAAGGGTTTGCGATAGCCATAGTAAGACCATTAGCAATGGCCATGGTCAAAAAGGCTGTGTTGACAAAAACTCTCTCCGGCAGGCCAAAGGAAATATTGGACAGGCCACAGATTGTAGCTACATGCAGGTCGTCCTTACAGTAGCGGATGGTCTCAAACACCTCTAGGGCCGCCTTTTTGTTGGCTCCAATGGTGGCCACTAGTCCATCCACTACAATGTCTTGCTCTCTCAGCCCCTGTCTCTTGGCCTCGGCCACAATAATATCTATGATTTTTCTCTTTTCCTCCATGTCCTTAGGCAGTCCCTCATCAGAGAGAGGCAAAAGGACAAACATGGCCCCGTATTTTCTGGCCACTGGAATTAACTTTTCAAACTTTTCACTCTCTAGGGAAATAGAGTTAATAAGGGCACGGCCCGGATAAATACGAAGGGCCTCCTCTACTACCTCCACATAGCTAGAGTCTATACTCAAAGGAACATCTACTGTCATAGTCAGTTCCTTTACTACCTTGAGCATCATTTCCTTCTCATCGATGCCATTCATACCCATATTGACATCCAAAATTTTGGCGCCCTTTTCCACCTGCTCCTCTGCCATGTCAAGAACCATATCCAGGCAGTCATTTCGAAGTTCCTGTTGAAGGGCCTTTTTGCCCGTAGGATTTATGCGCTCTCCCACTATGGTAAAGGGACCGTCCAGGGAAATATCTAAGACATTTCTCTCTGTGGTCAGACACCTTCTATCCACCGGCTCCACAGGATGAAATTCCTTCTTCTCCAAATTCTTTGCCAAAAGTCTAATATGTTCTGGCGTCGTTCCACAGCAACCGCCCAAAACACTTGCTCCCGCCTCCACAAGAGGTATCATGCAGTCCGCAAAGGGCTCCGGTTTCATGTCATAAATAGTCTTTCCGTCCTTCAGGCTGGGAAGTCCCGCATTGGGCTTGACCACAATGGGAACCCTGGCATATTTTTTCATGGCCTTTACAGCCTCCACCATCTGGTCCGGTCCTGTGGAACAGTTAATTCCCACAGCATCTGCCCCCAGTTCCTGCAAAACCACCATGGTAGTTTCCGGGCTGGTTCCATAGAGGCTTCGGCCGTCCTCCTGATAGGTCATAGTAACGATCACAGGCAGGTCGCAGGACTCCTTCACTGCCAAAAGAGCCGCTCTGGACTCCTGAAGACTCATCATGGTCTCAATGGCAAAACCGTCCACTCCCGCCTCTAAGGAGTACTTGACCTGGGCCTTGTAAATATCCACCAACTCCTCAAAGGTCATTTTGCCCATAGGCTCCACCTGGAGTCCCGTCATGGAAATGTCTCCCAAAATGTATACGGGACGGTCCACCTTGCTCTGGGCCACTGCCTCCTTAGACAGGGCCACCAGGCGCTTAATGTATTCCTCCTGCCTATCCCCTAAGCCGTACTCGTCTAGTTTAACCGTGGTAGAGGTAAAGGTTGGGGCGTAGAGGGCATCGGAGCCCGCCTCAATATAGGCCTTTTGCAATTCTATAAAAACATCTGGATGGTCCAAAATCCACTGTTCCGGGCAGTCTCCACTCTGCATTCCCGCCTCCTGGAGGTTGCTGCCTGTGGCCCCATCCAAAATCAAAAAGTCACTATTTATTTTCTCTCTAAAATTCATATTGACCTCATTTCCTTCTTAAAATCCTGTCAGTGAAAAAAATAGGAATGACGTTTGCACATCATTCCCATTAGAATAGCATGAATGCCCGCTTTTTGCAAATAGCATTCTATTTATCCAATATTTCCAAGGAAGTCTTCCAGGCCCCTCGCAAAAGATCCAGCCTGGACTCCAAATGTCCGTAGTCGTTAAAGCGCTCCAAAAAGAAAAAATCTCTCTCCGGGTCATAGACAAGTTCCGTCAGGGAACAGTTTTCCAAATCAATGGCAAACTTAAGCTTGTGCCTTTGATCTGTCCCCAAAATATGGGCACACAGAGACCTGATAACTCCTCCGTGAGTCACCAGGGCCAGGGTCTTCTCCTGACCCTTGCAAATCCCCTTCAAAACCGGAAAGGCTCGGGCCACCACGTCGGCTCCCGACTCCCCTCCCTCGGGGTAGGCCAGGTCCTCCCTGTGAAGGGACCTCTCCCTTCGGTAGTCCCCATATAAGTCACAGATTTCCTCCTCCGTCTTGCCTGTAAATCCCCCAAAGTCGATTTCCTGAACTCCCTGCAGGACCTCATGGTCCAAATGCAGGTGTTTGTTTATCACCTGGGCCGTCTCCACGGCTCTTACCAAGTGGGAACTGTAGATTTTTTCTATTCTGTAATTTTCCAGCCTTTTTCCCAACAAGTCCGCTTGTTCTCTTCCCTCCGCCGATAAAGGAACATCCAGATTGCACAATCTGCTGTCCTGTCTCCCGTGGCGTATCAGATAAATCTTTTTCACCCAAAAACCTCTTCTCTTGTAAAGATATTCCCTATTATAAGGATTTTTTCACCGGCCGTCAAACGCTCTTCTGACGGCTGTCCGGTATTTTCTCCCTATTGGAAAACGCTGACCCTGGATTTCTAAATAGCTCTCCGTAAAATCCACCGAGTCCACCCACCGCCTGCTGACGGCCATGGCCCGATGGCACTGAACCAGGTAGTGACTATACCGTTCTAAATAGTCCTGCAAGACCAAATATGGAATCTCGTACTTCTTCTCTCTTGTGGCCACGATTCCCTGTCGGTTGATAATAAGAATGTACATGACCTCCTCCAGCGGAAGATAGGATACCTTTCCTCCCTGGCGCAGGGTCATATAAGTCTCTTCTCTCCGATTCCCAATCTGGCATAAGAGGGTAAAAAGTACCCGGCAGATATCCTGCTTTTCCAAGGGCTGAATCAGATATTCGTAGGAGTGTAATTCCAGCCTGGCCCAGGACTCGTAACGGTAGTCCTTTGCCAGAACAATAAAGGGCACCATGGCATAGCCCGGTACACTTCTAGCCATATCCCCAAAGCTCTTGGCCCCATTTCCTTCCATATTAATCAGTACCAAGTCAAAGCTATAGTCTTCCAGAAATTGAATTGCCTCTCGAAGTTCTTGTGTAAAACAAATCGTCCTGTACTGGTCTCCCAGATCAGACTCACCATAAACCAAAACCCTGTGTTCCTCTTCACTCATCATCTACTAACTTGGTCTTGCAGTAGTCCAAGAGTTCGCACACAAGTAGGTTTTTGTCTTCGGTGCCATAATCGATCAAATTCCTATCCTCTTCCCTGTTTGTGTTCCCTGTCAAAAGATACAAGGGATCCACACCCAGGCGGCTATACATGAGTAAGAGCTTCTTCACGTCCAATCCATAAATGCCCCGCTCAATCTTGCGATAGTGGCCATCGCTGATGCCCAACACTTCGCCCATCTCTATGTAGTCCATCCCAAGAGATTTCCGAATTTTTCTCAAGCGCCTGCCGATCAATTCGTTTTCCACGTAAACCATAGACCTCCTCCTTTCCCCAAAACTACATTAATTGTACCAAATTTGGGGCTTTTCCGCTAGTTCGCATGGCGACTTTTTCCTCTTCTTAACAGAAAACTGCCATTTTTCTAGGTCTTGTAGAAAAAACTTTTTTTCATCCGAACCCATATGTGGGTCATGGCTGCATTCAATTACCCCTTGGAGTGTGTTGAGCCATCCTCGCCCCTCTCGATAGAATGAAAAAAAAAGAATTCTAGGAGGCCAAGATGGACAAAAAAAGAATTTTAGAAGAATATGGGAATGTAGTGAGAAAATATCGCCAGCTCAACGGTTTTTCCCAGGAGCAGTTAGGAGAATTTACGGATTTGGGCAAAAATACCATCGGGCGAATCGAGAGGGGCGAAACTGACACCCACCTCTCCACCATGTATAGCATCTCCCTCAGTGTAAACACCAAATGCCATACCATGATCAAGGAGGCAGAAAGCCAGATGTTCGCAGAGGCCCAGGCCCTTCCCTACGACGTCCGCAGACTTTTTGTCTACTGCCAGCACCTGACCCAGGAGCAGATCATCTCCCTCTGCCATGTGGCCAGAAATTATGCGGAGGCCAACGAGTCAAAGAATTTTCCCAAAAACCCTTGACACCTGGCCCATCTTAATATAAACTAATCAAGTATGTTTGTGCTGACGTCCGTGTCCGAGCAGCATGACAGTAACTAATTTGATTTTAATACGATGGAGGTGCTAGAATTGGCAAATATCAAATCTGCAAAGAAAAGAATTCTTGTAACTGAGAAGAGAACAGCAAAGAACAAGTCTGTTCGCTCTAGAGTTAAGACAGCAATCAAAAAGGTAGACGCTGCAATCGCTGCGAACGACAAGGCTGCTGCTGAAGCTGCATTGAAAGTTGCTGTATCCGAGCTTGATAAAGCTACCAAAAAAGGTATTTATCACAAGAATACAACTGCAAGAAAAGTTTCCAGACTTACAATTGCTGTAAACAAGCTTGCATAAGAAGTAGAAGGCAGTCGTACTGCTACTACAATTCTACCCGTCGAATGATATATGGGAGCGTGAGAATTTCGGTTGAAATTTTTACGCTCTTTTTTTATTTCTTAAATATTCCATAAAAAATTCCATTGTTCTGAATTCCCATTTTTTATATAATTAATTTATATGTAATTTTATATGGAAGGAGAATATGAAAATGAAGAATACCAAAACAAAACGTCTTTTGGCCCTGGGATTGGCCTCCGCTATGGCTCTCTCCTCTATTTACATGACAGAGGGAACCATAGGCGCTGCTTCTAAGGCAGTTAAAAAAGTCATTCTCAAGATCGGCAAAAAGAAAGTAACCAAAAAAACCTACAAGTTGAAGGTGAAAAAAACCGCCAAATTGAAGGTTACCGTAAGACCGGCCAGTGCCAAGAAATCCGTCACTTTTAAGAGCAAGAAAAAATCTGTTGCCACTGTGAACAAGAAGGGAAAAATCAAGGCAAAGAAGGCAGGAACAGCAAAAATTATAGTAACTGTTACCGGCAAGAACGGAAAGAAGAATAAGACCTGGGTAAAGATTAAGGTTCAAAAGGCCTCCTCTTCTACCCAGTCCACCACAACTGCAACCAGCACTCCTAGTGCCACTGCCACACCAGCGGCAAGCCAGACACCAGATCCAAATGCAGTATATACTCCTGGCCCAACCAGGACCCCAAGCAAAACTTATGTGGCAAATGTAAACCCTATCAACCAGTGTCTCTATGCCTCCGGCAACGCCTACTACGGCGGTGATCCATCTGTATTGGTAGACGGCGACACCGTTTATCTCTATGTGGGTCATGACACCTCTGTGGGCGATTCCTACAACATTATTGACTGGAGCGTTTACGCCTCTAAGGATTTGAAAACCTGGAACTACCACGGACCAGTACTCAGCATGAAAAATATTAGTTGGGCATCCGACTCCATCAGCGCCTGGGCAGCTCAGGTTGCTGAACGCAATGGCAGATACTATCTCTATTACTGCACCGCAGACCGCAACTGCTCCAGCAAAAAATCCATTGGTGTAGCTGTAGCAGATAACCCAACTGGTCCATTTGAGGATATTGGTCAGGCCCTGGTAAGTGCCGATGTCACACTTCCACAGACTTCTGACTGGAATGATATCGACCCTACTGTTTGGATTGAAAACGATGCTCAGGGCGTAGAACACCGCTACCTGGCCTGGGGTAATGGAAACCTCTATGTATGCGAGCTCAACGCGGATATGATTTCTGTCAAAGACCAGAATGGCGATGGCCAGATTACAGGAACCAAAGAAGATGGTACCGCTGTTAAAAGCACTGCCGATGGAGATGTAATCTCACTTGCTACACCAAGCGAGTTCACCGAGGCTCCATGGCTCTATCGCCGCCAGGACAGCCAGGGCAACTACTATGGACCATACTATCTCTTCTATGCCAAGGGATGGCGCGAGCAGATGGCTTATGCAACCTCCGACGACCTGATGAATGGCAAATTCACCTACCAGGGAACTCTGACAGGTCCAACAGCCACCTCTAACACCAACCACATGGCTGTCTTTGACTTTAACGGCAAGACCTACTGGGTATACCACAACGGAGCCCTTAAGGGAGGTTCCGGCTTCCGCCGCTGTGCAAATATTACAGAGATGACCTTCAACGAGGACGGAAGCATTAATCCAATTCCAGAAACAGCTGCTGGAATCAACGGAATCATCTCCCGCATCTACGGAGAAGGCGGTTTTGTCTACCATGCCAACTTCACCAACTCAACTAGTGACGGCTCCTACCCTTATACCAATATCGCCCTGGGCAATGACACCACAGTAAACGGCCAGGCCCAGGATGGCGACTCCCAATGGGTTCTTGTCCCTGGAAAAGCAGACACTTCTGCCGAAGACCTTATTAGTTTCCAATCCGAAAACAAACCAGGCCTTTACATCCACGCCACGGACAAGGAAAATCTTGTTTTAGCTCAGGATTATGTATATAAGAACAAGGTAGCAGTCTCAGAAGCCGGAAAGGCCATGACCTTCAAAATCAAGTCAGCACTTAACGGCATTTCCAATAAATACTCCTTTGAGAGTTACGTTTACGAGGGATACTACATGACCTTGGGTTCTGATGGCAAACTTTGTCTGACTGATGGAAGCGACAAAGACGCTGCAACCTTCTCAGTTGAAAGCTTTACTCAGGATGAGAAAATTGTCGAATCTCTCGCAGATGCAGTTGCCTATAACGGCGGCTCCATTGTAGATTCTGATACAATTTCTCAGGAAGTGGAATTTTACAGTTTTTATAAGGAATTGCAAAATAGTTTTAGATAAGGTAAAATATTAAAAAGTCCTAGGGACTGTCAAACTAATATAGTCTGACGGTCCCTTAATTTTGCAAAGATTGGAGATCACTATGAAGCGACAAGACTATCTCACCTGGGACCAGTACTTTATGGGTATTGCCAAACTCTCCTCCATGAGAAGTAAGGACCCCAACACCTCAGTGGGCGCCTGCATTGTCAGCGCCGATAACAAAATTTTATCCATGGGTTATAACGGCATGCCAAGAGGATGCTCTGATGACGAATATCCCTGGGATCGGGACAAGGAAGACCCCCTAGAGACCAAGTATCTCTATGTCTGCCACGCAGAACTAAACGCCCTTTTAAATTACACAGGAAACAACCTGCAGGGCTCTAGAATTTACACCACCCTCTTCCCCTGCAACGAGTGCACCAAGGCCCTGATTCAGTCAGGAATCAAGGAAGTGATTTACATGGAAGACAAATACGCTCTGACCCCTTCGGTCCTAGCCGCCAAGAAAATGATGAAATCAGCCGGTGTAAGTTGGAGGCCCTATGAGCCCTCAGGCAAGGACATTTCCCTGGAAATATAAAGAAATAGAGGCCCTCAGGAAGTACTCCTGTCAGGCCTCTTTCTTATTGCCTTTTTTCTTCTTTTCCTCTTCCGGCTGATTTTTCACATATTCCATGACATCACCCTTAAACTTTTCCCAGGCATCCTCGTGCTCCACAAAATACTTAGGGCACAACTTTCCCGTCACATCGTAGTGGCGGATAATATCCTCCTCTTCTAGGTCAAAACGGATACAGAGGTAGGCCACAAGCTCAGTCAGGGCCTTGTAGGTGGCCTGGTTAAACTTGCCCGACTTGTCCGGATGACAGCACTCAATGGAAACCGTATCCGAGTTTCTGTCATTGGAGGCATAGGCCATTTCCTTCAGGGGAATGCACTGGACAATCTGGCCCTCTAGACCCACAATAAAATGACTGCTGGCATAGGTAGGTCTGGACTTGTGCTTGTTGAGTTCGGGCAGGTTGTTAAAATAATTCCGGTTGTCTATGGCGTCAGACCCTGGATTTGCCGTGTAGTGAACCACCACCCCCTTCACCTCCTTTAGGGCCAACTGCGGCCTGGAGTACTCATTGGGGGTCAGAAGTTTTACATCTAGATTCAGTTCTGGCAAAACCTTCTGCTTGGCCTGGTCCTCCTCCTTGTGACTCAGTTTCCAAATCCTGGTGCCCACAAGGATGACAGCAAAAAGAAAAAGGGCTGCGCCACTAATTAAGAGGGCACAGCGCACTATAGTTTTCTTTTTTAGCTTA
>JAILSA010000044.1 GCA_024697885.1 Eubacterium sp.
GAAGAGAGTATTTTGCAGAGACAGATGAGACAGTAAACAAAAAGGTCTTAAAGGCTTTTGAGCACGGTATTACTCCAATCATCTGTTGTGGGGAGTCCCTGACACAGAGAAATCAGGGCATTTACATGGATTGGATTCGCATGCAGATTAAGATCGCTTTCCAGAATGTTTCAGCAGACCAGGCAAAAGAGGCAGTGATCGCCTATGAGCCAATCTGGGCCATTGGAACAGGAGAGACAGCTACAGCGGACCAGGCAGAAGAGGTTTGCGGCAAAATCCGCCAGACCATTGGTGAGATTTATGATCAGGCTACAGCAGATGCCATTCGCATCCAGTACGGTGGATCCATGAATGCTGGCAACGCAGCAGAACTTTTGGCTAAGCCAAATATTGACGGCGGCCTGATTGGCGGCGCGTCCCTAAAGCCAGACTTTGGCAAAATTGTCAATGCCTAAGGCTACAAAACTGATATGTAACTGATATAGAGGAGAGTCGATTTTTTTCGGCTCTCTTTTTTCTTGGAAAAAGCCGTGCTATAATGGGGAGGATGAAGGGGGATTTTAGGATGGATTTGCAAAAATACAAGGAAGAATTGGAACAAATAAATGAGAATCGAAGACCCTGTGACCAGGTTTTTTTGAACACAGAGGGGGAGGCTCCCTTTGTGGAGGTGGCTGGATTTCAGGAGATTCCAGGCATTAGTCACGGCTTTTCCTGCCGCCTAGGTGGCGTCAGCCAGGGAATTTATGAGTCCATGAATCTTGGCCTTTACTTAGAGGACAAAAGGGAAAATGTAATGGAAAACTACAGGCGGTTGGCAAATTCCATGGGGATGGACTACCGGAGAATTTCCTGTCCGAACCAGGTACATGACACCAGGGTTTTGGTGGTGGAAGAAGAGGATGCAGGGGATGGCATTACAAGGCCCCTCAGCCACCAAAATATAGATGCTCAGATAACCAATGTAAAGGGCCTGCCCCTGATTGTCTACTGGGCAGATTGTGTGCCGGTTCTCTTTGTGGACCCGGTTAAGCAGGTGATCGGGTCGGCCCATGCAGGCTGGCGAGGTACGCTTGGGGGGATTGTGGCTAAGACAGTGGACAAGATGGGAGAGGTTTACGGGTCAAATCCCAAGGACATACACGCCCTGATCGGTCCCTCTATTGGAGTGGACAACTATGAAGTGGATGAGCCGGTGATGGAAGGACTTAGGTCTTGTTCTTTTTTGACTGGGGATTTAGAAGACTTTGAGGCAAAGGGACTTTTTGTCACAGGCCAAAGGGAGGGCAGATATCTCTTTAATCTCCAAAAGATTAATCAGGCAATCCTTGAGGAAGCGGGGCTGGAAAAGGAGAAAATATATCAATCCCATCTCTGCACCATGGCCCACCATGACATCTTCTTTTCCCACCGATATACCCAGGGAAAAAGGGGCTTAAACGGGGGATTAATCCAGCTCACAAAATAAGAGGAAAAAATTAAAAAATATCTTGACTTTGATAGGCACTCGTGATATATTATATCTTGTGTTCAGCAAAACTGAATATGCGCGAGTGGCTCAGTTGGTAGAGCACAACCTTGCCAAGGTTGGGGCCGCGGGTTCGAGCCCCGTCTCGCGCTTGATTTTATGAGAGTACCTGAGGGTGCTCTTTTTTTGCACCCAAAGAAGGTACTTGCAAAGGTTCTCATATTTTGCTAAACTTACTCTTTAGAGAACTAATAACTCAAGACAGAAAAAACGTTTTTTTGGAGGCAATTTATGGAACTTATAAGTATTAGAGATTTGTACCGTGAGAAAGATCAGTACATTGACAAGAAAGTAACTGTTGGCGGATGGGTGAGAAGCGTTCGAGATTCCAAGACCTTTGGATTTTTGGTATTGAATGACGGAACCTTTTTTGAACCTTTGCAGGTAGTATATGCGGACCAGTTAGATAACTTTGCAGAGATTTCCAAACTCAATGTAGGCGCTGCCCTTATTGTGACAGGAAATCTGGTGGCTACACCTAATGCCAAGCAGCCTTTTGAAATCCAGGCTGATTCTGTGGAGATTGAGGGTCTATCTACCCCGGATTATCCACTGCAGAAAAAGCGCCATACCTTTGAGTATTTGCGTACTATTTCTCATTTGAGACCAAGAACAAACACTTTCCAGGCAGTATTTCGTGTTCGTTCTCTCATTGCTTATGCAATCCATAAATTTTTCCAGGAGAGAAACTTTGTATATGTTCACACTCCATTGATTACCGGTTCCGACTGTGAGGGAGCGGGAGAGATGTTTCGTGTTACAACTTTAGACATGGAGAATTTGCCAAAGAATCCAGATGGCAGCGTAGACTACAGCCAGGACTTTTTTAACAAGGAGACGAACCTGACAGTATCTGGTCAGCTCAACGGAGAGACCTATGCCATGGCCTTCAAAAATATTTATACCTTTGGACCAACCTTCCGTGCAGAGAATTCTAACACCACTAGACATGCAGCGGAGTTTTGGATGATTGAGCCTGAAATCGCTTTTGCTGACCTGAAAGACGACATGATGTTGGCTGAGTCCATGCTCAAGTTCATTATTAACTACGTTTTAGAGAATGCTCCAGAAGAGATGGAATTTTTCAATAAGTTTGTGGACAAGGGACTGATTGACCGCCTGAAACATGTGGCAGCATCAGACTTTGGTCATGTGACCTACACAGAGGCCATTGAAATTTTGGAGAAGCACAATGACAAATTTGAGTTTAAGGTATATTGGGGCTGTGATTTGCAGACCGAGCACGAGAGATATTTGACTGAGGAAATTTTCAAAAAACCAGTCTTTGTTACAGATTATCCAAAGGAAATCAAGGCTTTTTATATGAAGATGAACGAAGACGGCAAGACGGTAGCTGCTATGGATTGCCTGGTTCCTGGCATCGGAGAGATTATTGGAGGAAGCCAGCGTGAGGACGACTACGATCTTCTGGTAGAGAGAATGAAAGAGTGCGGCCTCAACAAGGAGGACTACGATTTTTACTTGGATCTTCGCAAATATGGTACAGCGCGCCACGCCGGATTTGGTCTGGGCTTTGAGCGCTGCGTCATGTATTTAACAGGAATGCAAAACATCCGTGACGTCATTCCTTTCCCAAGAACAGTAAACA
>JAILSA010000061.1 GCA_024697885.1 Eubacterium sp.
CAAACTTATTCTGACATTTATTCGATTTAAACGCTTATTTAGCGTAATCAACTACTCTGGATTCACGAATTACATTTACCTTGATCTGACCTGGGTACTGCAACTCTGCCTCGATCTGTTTTGCAACATCACGAGCCAACAATACCATCTCATCATCGTTGATCTGGTTTGGTGTTACCATCACTCGAACTTCTCTACCTGCCTGAATAGCAAAAGACTTTTCAACACCCTTAAAGCCATCAGCAATATCCTCTAACTGCTTTAAGCGGTTTGTATAGGTTTCGAGAGTCTCTCGACGAGCTCCTGGACGGGCTGCGGAAATAGCATCTGCTGCCTGAACCAATACTGCGATCATACTCTCTGCCGGCACATCGCCGTGGTGAGCCTCAACGGCATTGATAACCAATGGGGACTCCTTGAACTTACGACACAATTCTGCTCCCAGCTGTACGTGGGAACCTTCCATGTCATGGTCAACTGATTTACCAATATCATGAAGCAATCCAGCGCGTTTTGCCACGCGGACATCCTCTCCAACCTCTCCTGCGAGAAGGCCAGCTAAGTGTGCCACTTCTATGGAATGCTGTAATACATTTTGTCCATAACTGGTACGGAACTTCATGCGACCTAAGAGACGAACCAGCTCCGGGTGAATTCCATGAACTCCAACCTCCAGGGTGGCTGCTTCTCCTTCTTCTCGAATCATGGTCTCCACCTCTTTGCGAGCCTTCTCTACCATTTCCTCGATTCTGGCCGGATGGATACGTCCGTCCACAATTAATTTTTCCAAGGCAATTCTGGCCACTTCGCGTCGAACTGGGTCGAAACCGGAAAGGATTACTGCCTCTGGTGTATCGTCGATAATCAAATCGATTCCAGTGAGGTTCTCCAGGGTGCGGATGTTTCGTCCCTCTCGACCAATAATTCTTCCTTTCATCTCGTCGCTTGGAAGTGGTACAACAGAAATCGTTGTCTCAGACACATGGTCAGCTGCGCACTTCTGGATTGCATTGACTACAATCTCCTTGGCCTTCTTGTCAGCCTCGTCCTTGGCATGACGTTCCATGTCCTTAACCAAAACTGCGGTTTCATGTTTTACATCTTCTTCAACAGTCTTTAATAAATATTCTTTTGCTTGTTCAGTAGTGAGACCGGAAATCTTCTCAAGCTCTCTCAAGTGACTCTGACGAATTTCTTCTACTTCTTGTTTCACTCTCTCAAAGTTCGCTTCCTTTGAGCTCAATTTCGATTCACGTTTCTCGAGTGCATCCAGTTTTTTGTCTAAAGTTTCTTCTTTACCTAACACACGTTTCTCGTAGCGTGCGACTTCAGCTCTGCGCTCTTTCACCTCTTTGTCGAGATCATTCTTAACTCGCATGTTCTCTTCCTTGGCTTCGAGCAGTGCCTCGCGCTTCTTAGTCTCCGCAGTCTTTAATGCATCGTCGATAATCTCTCTGGCTCTCTCCTCTGCACTTCCTATCTTGGCATCACTTACCTTGATATGGTAGTTGATGGCAGATTTCCATGCAATCAAAGCGGCCACTCCGACGAGCACAAGAATTAAGACAATAGCTACAATTAAACCTGCTATTCCTAACTCTAGCACTAGGTGCACCTCCTTATTCTATTCGTTGTAGCGCCAAAAGGTCGCACTACAACCTTTTATATTTTACAACGAAAGCCTTCTTATGTCAAGGTCAAGACCGCCTCCATCAAGTGGTCCACCTCATAAGCTTCTTCAAAAAGGCAGTCCTCCGCCAACAATTCCAGATTGGCCTCGGAGTGCTCCACCTCCTTGGCATAAATCCTGGCATTGGCAGAAAAATCCTCCAGGCCAAAATTCTCTCCCTTTGCCCTGTAGTCCAGGGCATTCATGTCCAAGATCATCAGGTAGCTGGCCACCGCAAACTTGATCTGGCCCAAAAAGTCCATGCCGTCCACACTGCGGGCCAGACAGAGAAAGGCCTCATAGACTATGAGCTGTTCTAGCCAGTGGTCCCTCTCCTTCTCCCGGACCATGGATTGAAAGTTTTCCCGGTCTTTTGCATACTGTTCTACACCAGTAGAGTCATCTAAATAAGCCTCTTTTATCTTTAGAAGAGTCTGGTCCCAGGTCTGGTTGATGCTGTCCATCTGGCTATAGGATTTCACGCGGCCCAGAAAATATTGGTAGCCATCTCCCGCCTCAAGAGGGCCTATGTCCCCAGGCTCTAAGTCAGCCACCCGGTCCAGGTCTCCCCCATTGAGGCAGTCCTGAACTCTCTTTCCATAGGCTATGGCCTGACAGATCCTTTGTTCTATGGCACAATCCCGGTTTTGTAGGATCTCGATCACCCGATCTCTGGCCATCTGGATAGTCTTTGCCTCCCAAAGTTCCTCCGGGCTCTCATCCCAGGGAAAATCCTCTTCAATTTCTTTTTCCACAAGGGACATTTTTTCCCTCTGGCCAAAAATCAACCGTCCCGCCTCTGGGCAGCTGACGCTGATGGCGATTTCCCTGGACCCACCGTACTCCAAATAGTTTCTCGGGGTATGGGTGCAGACGTAGGACAGGGCCTTTTCCCCAAATTTTTTGTAAATCCGACACAGGTTGTCCTGGTCCAAAAAAGGGCAGCGGCCGTCAGGCCCCAGGCAAAAGCCGTGGCTCTCGTAGACCTCTTCCTCCTCCAAATCGTAGTCCTTGATTTTGTCCCTTAACTCCCGGCCAAAATCCCCCGGAACCTCCATGTAAGCCTCATAGGTCTCGTCGTCTAAATCGATCTCCCAACCGGCGCAACAGGTGTCCTCGCACCGGCCGGCAATGCAGGAAAAATGCTCATAATAATCTGGGTATCTGAGAATCATATAACAGGCTTCCTCTCTTCTATAAGTCTTCCGTTAATGTAACACAGACCAGTAGAAAAAATCAATGGATTGCGATATAATATTCTTATAAGTTGAGAGAAGGACGGTGGATTATATGGCCTCTGAAAAAGAAGAATTTATAACCAAACAATACATTCCCACCGGGGACCCCCTGGTACAAAATGACCACACCCTGATTTACAAGGTGCGTTGCATGACGGAGCCGGGACGGCCTGAGGGAATTTTGAAAATGTACCGAAATACCAATGCCAGAAAACTCTATGAGCGCCTGATGCAGCTGGACTACAGCCAGTGGCCTCACATCTATAATGTCAAGTATTTTGACGATTCTACTCTTGTAGTAGAGGAGTTCTTGGCAGGCCACACCCTCCAGGAACTCATGGACCGCCACAGGAAAAACGGCTCTTCTTTTTCCGAGGAGGAAGTGGGAGATATTATGGAGAAAATCTGCCAAAATGTCCAGGACCTGGCCACCCTAAATCCCCCTCTCATCCACCACAATCTAAAGCCCAGCAACATATTTGTCACCAGAGGCGGGGCCGTGAAGTTTTTGGACTTCGTGCCCGGCCAGGTAAAAAATGGTTTGGGCCAGAGGCACCTGATTCAGAGTTTGGGTATCCTCTTCTTTGAGTTAGTCACAGGCCACAAGCCCAAATCCGGCATTGCCTGTACTGGCCGCTATTCCAAGATTATTAAAAAATGTCTGTCCAAAGATTCCAACAAGGGCTACAAGGACCTCAAGGAAGTGAACGAGGACATCTCTTATGCCAAGGAGCACGAGCCAGAGGAGACAGAGACTGTCACCATCGGTATTCCCTACACCCTGACCCTGCCTTTTCAGGGAACCATCCTGTCCTTTGAGTGGATCCTCTTTTACTATTTTCTCCAACAGAACAGCCAGTCCTCCTATATTTTCTTTGGCGTCATTTTCTTTGGTCACTTAATTGCTTACATAGCAAAACGCCACACCTACCTGAGTAAATGTGGCGCCTATTTAAGCCCTGGCCGAAGGTTTCTTCCCTTCCTGGCCCTAGGCGGTATTTTCCTAATACTCGCTTATCTGATCGAGAGCTTTTTGCTTAATCATTAAATCATCTTCTAAATTAGTTTACTTGACTTCATTGCTATTACGCGATCAACAGGATACTTACAGCTCTTATAGTATGTGGAAGAGAATAGCACATAAGTATAGCTTCCATATACGGCCACACCCTCTGCCTTAGGAGGCAGCTTGGTCACATTAAGGGCTGTATTTTTTTTGATTACTCCCGTTGAACTTGGATTGTTATAAGAAGGCTTATAACTTCTGATCTGGGAAATGTATCCGCTCTTTGATGCCTTAACACGGTAACTCCTAGTCAAGTATAGAGTTCCATCTGAGGCAAAGCTGATTCCCTGGGTTTTGGATGGCACAGGCATTGTGTACTTCTGAGTTAGGCTCGCTTTTGCACTGTTTACCTCGTAGCCATACATGTTACCGGAAGTTGTGCTGAAGCTGCCCACCCACAGAATACCGTTGTAGTAGCCCATATAAGAGGCTGTGCCATTTACGGCTGTGGTTGTACTGTAGGAGGACAACTCCACAAATGAACTACCGCCATTTACAGCGTCAGTGATCACACTGTAAGGGAAGGACACTACATTCTTGCCCTTGGATACCCAAATGTTGCTGCCGTCATAGGCGATACCGCCTACCTTGGCCTTACTTGGAAGGACAATCGTTGTAATGTAAGACTTTGAAGCCCTGCTGACAACATAGATCACAGAATAGTCTGTGCCGGTGTAGTCGTAGGCCGTGATCAAAAAGTAGCTACCCGCCAGGGTCATACCCTGTGGAACCATGGTTTTACAGCCAAAGCCCGCCACATTCGTATTGATCATACCAGGAATCGCAAAGCACTTATTGTACTTCAAATAGGATTTCATCTTGGTATACTTCTTGTATGCCGCCGACTTCTTAAATTTGGTCTTGGTTGCGTACCTTTCAGCTTTTTTAGAGGTTGCACTCACCGACCCTGTTGTGGCCGAAACAGAGGCGGACAACTCGCCCTCTACCTGGATGCCATTTACGGTTACATAAGGAACTACATAAAAATAGTATTTTGTACTTTGCTCCAAGCTCTTTTTGGTATATGTAGTTGCATTGACGCCTGCGATCGTCGCTGCTTTTACATAAGCAGAAGAGCTGGCTGAGCGATAATAGATGCAGTATCCACTTGCTCCCGCTACCTGTGTCCAGGTCAGTCTCACACGCTTGCTTCCGCCGCGGGCGGTTACAGAGCTTGGAGCTGCCAGACGATAGTCCTCAAGGTTAATTGCTTCCTCTGTAGTTGCTGAGCCACTGGCCACCTCAGCAGAAACTGCTGAACCACTAACAGTCTCTTCCTGAGCTTCTGCTGCCACGGCTGTGGGGTTTGCAGACCCTGTGACACTTGTCATACCGAGCACCATGCTCAGTACAAGGCTCAAAGCCATACCTTTCCTTAAGTTCATACACTTACCACCTTTCTTATTTGTCCCCATATTATCAAGGAAAAATGGCAATATTAGGCAGAATCGGTGACACGAAGTTGCATATTTGGTGACAATTATTTGACAGTAGACCGAGTCCATATTATGATATTTCTTATTAGAAAAGAGGGTGTAAAAATGACTGATTCCAACTTACACATTTACACAGAAGAAATTCAAATGGACGGCAAGGACAACTACCACTGCCACCGCTACGAGCCCACCCCCTACCCGGTTTTAGACCAGCTCTTTGACTACTACCAGCCGGGGGAGGATGAGGTTTTAGTAGACTATGGCAGCGGACTGGGTCGCCTAAACTTTTATGTAGCCCACCGCTTAGGCATCCAAAGTGTGGGAGTGGAGTTTTCCCGGGAATACTACCAAAGAGCTCTTGCGAACCTAGAGACATTTCAGGGAAAAAAAGACAAGATTAGTTTCTGCCTGTCAAGGGCGGAAGACTATCTTGTCTCAAAAGTTGAAACTTGTTTTTATTTTTTTAATCCCTTTTCCCTGGATATTTTTCGCCAGGTTATTAACCGAATTCTGGACTCCTGGGAGGAGGTACCCAGAAAACTCACCCTGGTACTCTACTATCCCGAGGACGATGTGATCTTTTATCTAGCTCACCATACCTTCTTCCTCCTGGTGGACGAAATCGCCGCGGGACCAGAGATTGAAAAAGACCGCAGGGAGCGCTTTTGCATTTATCAGCTCTCTGCGGGACCACAGTAGCGGTCCCAGGAGGCACGGCTTGACTGGTAGGTAAAGCAAAGCCAGTAGGTGTCTATTTCCTCTGGCTCCTCCGTCCTGGGAAGGTCAATTCCCCACTCTATACCGTAGCCCTCCTTCACAGGAGCCTCCACTGTGGTAAAGACCTTGCCCCCCTTTAGGCGGGAAAAAACTTCCTCCCGGTCTGAGCCCTCTATGTCCTGGTCTGGAATTTCCTCCAAGAGTTTGCCGTCCGGATCAAAGTATTTCATTCCCTCCTTCACCAGACGAGCCAGTTTGGCCCCCTCCAGGTCAAGCTGAATTTCTCCGCAGTAAACATCCTGAAACCGGGCGTTTTGGGAGTTTCCCGGCCGAATGGTCGCTCCGTTAAATCTAAATTCAACTTTTTCATTATCCATATAAAAGTCCAAAATCTCAGATTCTTCAAAGCTTATTTCCTTGAGTTCATCCTTAGAATTAAATTTCATGGTCTCATCCTTTCTTCTTGAGCAGATTGATTTCTAATCCCGCCACCAAAAAAACACTCATTAGGGCAAAGAGAAAATTGCACAGGGCCTTGTTGAGGTAATAGAGATCGTAAAAATACAGGTCGCTGTCTAGAACATAGACGAGAGCACTTCTCAACTCAAGGCCAAAGCAGAGCAGGAGCATAACCGACCCAAAAAGGGCCAGGGCCTTAGGACCCATCCCCTGAAAATACATAAATAAAATAATGAGGCAAACCAGTTCAATGGCTGACAAAATAAAAAGACTGGTCACCATGCTGATTTCATAGCGGACCGGAATGTAGACCAGACTGTCCACCGCTGCCAAGATCAAAAAGGCATAGGCCAGGACCAGTTTAAAACCGCCTTCTAGGCCCTGGGCCATCTTGTGGACCCCTGTAGCCATAAAGATACTTGCCAGCAGACAAAAAGGCGTCACCATAAGATAAATCACACCCATGTCCAGGGAGATTTCCTCCTCTCCTGCCACAGCAAGATATTGCAGGAATATCATAACCGCCTGAACCATGCCCGCCGCTGTGAGGAAGAGAAGAATCAATGTAAGAATCCTCATGACAGCCTTCATGGTTTTGTTTTTAATTAAGTAGTTGACCTTACTCAAACAAGTCGCCCCCTCTTTTTTCAAAAATACTGTCCTCTATTGTAACACATAAAGGCCTATCTGCAAATATAAAATGGTGATTTCTTGTATTCTACACTTGTCGTATAGCACCTTATGTTGTGTTAAATCTTCTTTTAATATCTATTTTTGCTTTTTTTAAATTTACTCTTTTCTTTTTTTTCATTTTATAAGATAATAGTAGTGGTGATTTTTTCGCTAATACAAAGGAGGTATAAGATTCATGAAAAACTTTTTAAAGGAATTCAAAGAGTTCGCCCTTAAGGGTAATGTTCTCGATCTAGCAATCGGTGTTATTATTGGTGGTGCCTTCCAGGGTATCGTTGCTGCTCTGACAGACAGTTTCATCAATCCACTTATTCACTGCATCGGCGGCGCTGAGATTCAGGGTAAGATTGAGCTGTTTGGCACAGGTAACTATCTTGACTACGGTAACTTTATCACTGCAGTCATCAACTTTGTTATCATGGCCTTTGTGATCTTCCTTTTGGTAAAGGGTATCAACAAGCTTATGACCATCGGCAAGAAGCCAGATGCTCCCGCAGATCCAACTACCAAAGAATGCCCATTCTGCATGAGCGAGATTCCTATCAAAGCTACAAGATGTCCACACTGTACATCTGAGCTTGACTACGAAAAATAATATTGAGACTTACATAATAAAAGAGGCGATTGCCCTCAGAACTTATTCTGGGAGTAACCGCCTCTTTTTTTTGGCATCCTGGTCTGTCAGAATCCTAGTTTGAGCTCTGGACGATAATCGCCTCAACCTCATCTCCATCACTATCTAACTCTACAGTAACCATGGATCCAATTTCCACATCATCTGCTGTGATCTCTGTCTTGCTGTCTCCTTCCTGCAAATAAATCTTGGTATCTTCGTCGATTTCATATGTTTTGCTTCCCTGGTCATTTTGACTTGAGAAGTCATTGTTACCCATTTCCCCGCCACTTGGTTTGTCGCCACTTGGTTTTTCTCCGCTTGGCTTTTCTCCGCTTGGCTTTTCTCCGCTTGGTGCCTGACCATCTGTCTGGCCGCTTGGAGCCTGGCCATCTGCCTGGCCACTTGGTGCCTGCCCATCTGTCTGGCCACTTGGTGCCTGGCCATCTGTCTGGCCGCTTGGCTTGTCACCGCTTGGTTTCTCACCACTTGGCTTCTGCCCCATAGCGCCACCGCTGACGGCTCCCCCGCTCACTGCATCACCTATACCTACTTCTATTTCTATTTGTGTGTCTGTCATGGAAGTAAGACGACCACTGGCAGTCTCTCCTGATTTCTGATCTGAGCTTGAACCACAGGCTGTCAAGCCTGCACAGGCCATACAGAGCAAAAGTCCTGCATATAATTTTCCCATTGAATTCTTCTTCATGATAAGCCTCCTATTCTAGTACCCTTTGGTACCTGAGCAATACCTTTTATCTTCTTGCTATGGTCTTATCATATCGAGAAATCATGGACAGTTTATGGAGTCTCTGTGTTTTCTTTGTGAACATGCCGATAGAGGCTCTTTGTGGTAAATGTAGCATTTGGTGTCTTTATTTCCCCCTCCATCTCACTGGCGTAATACCATGGGTCCGGGTGGGCTGGATTGGTCAGAATATGGAAACGCTGGGCAGGGCTTCCTCCCTGAGCCAATAGGTAGGCCCTTTGGCCATCCTGGTCCTGACACTGGTCTACTACCATAACCACATTGCCGTCCTGAATCAAGAGGTCACCAATCTGAAGTTTTGCCAATTTTACCTTCTTACACTCCTTTGCCAGGCTGTCGGAATTGGACTTTTGGAAAATCACCTGGAGAAATTTTTGCAATCCCTCGTAGGACTCGTCCGGTGTCCCCGGATTAGAGAGCCAGGAGGAGGCATCTGTATTTAGCTGATAACCTTCTCTCCACTTGCTGTAGTCTGCCTGCAAGCCACTAGAGGTCAAAAAGCTAATCATATCGTACTGGCCGCTAGACCAATAGAATTCTGCAAAAACCCTCTGTACGGATGAGGTCTGCTGCTGTAAATTAATATTTTCCAAAGGTAGTTTGAGAACTGCAGCGGAATCTGACTGATCCTCCTTGACCGTCCCGTTGTAGTACTTGACCTTGGCCTTTTTCTTGTAGACCGGATAATCTCTGAGGAAGCTGACAAAATCGTCCTCGTAAGGGCTTCTCTTATAGCCCTCTTTTACCAAAATTCGGCTGGACACCGTCATGCCCTCAGGATCCTGAAAATCTCCAATCGCTGTGCCTGTGGCTGTTTTTTCCACCGGCTCCACTGCGGCTGCTGTAATGGCCCTGCCTGTAACAACTACCCCAATTGCCGGCTCTGACACCATCTTAATCTCTGGATTCTCATAAGTTTCGTCGCTCCATGCAAGTCCCTTCCAAAGAGGGATTAAGAGGAGCAAAATTCCCACTGCCAAAATACCTGCCATCCATACGGCCTGACGGCCTGTCATATGTTTCTTCATTTCTCAAACTAACCCTTTCTAGGCGAGCATATCCTCCGCCAATTTTTTCATTAGATCTACATCCGCCGGCTTCATGGCTGAGCGGATGGTAATGACCTGATCCATAATTTGGCAGTCCTTGCACTCCTCTAGCTTGGCCCTCATAAGTTTGCCAGCCATAGGCGCCCAACTGCCATTTTCTATAATTGCCACCTTCCTCTTCTGGAAGTTTTTCATCTTCAAGTGATAGAGAAAATCTTCCATAGGCGGAAAGAGTCCTGCATCGTAGGTAGGACAGGCCACAATCAACTTGTCGTAGCGGAAGGAATTTTCCACGGCCTCAGCCATGTCATCCCGGCTCAGGTCAAAAATCTCCACTAGCTGGCCCTTTTCTTCCATAATCTCCGCCATCTTCTTGGCAGCCTTTCCCGTATTTCCATGGATAGAACCGTAGACAATCGCGACTCCCTCGTCCTCCACCTCATACTTAGACCAAATGTCATACTTGTCTAAATAGTGGTCTAGGTCTTCCTTCAGAATAGGTCCGTGAAGGGGACAGATGGTCTTGACCTCCTGAGTCCTTACCTTTTTCATCAGAGCCTGAACCTGAGGGCCATACTTGCCACAAATATTCACATAGTAGCGACGGGCCTCACAGTCCCACTCCTCATCAACATCTAAACATCCAAATTTGCCAAAGGCATCTGCCGTAAAGAGAACCCCTTCCTTGGACTCGTACTCCACCATTACCTCTGGCCAGTGAACCATAGGGGCCATCATAAAGGTCAGACAGTGGTCTCCAAGTTCTAGCTGGTCCCCCTCCTTCACAGCCTGAAGGCGGTCACTCAAATCCACATCAAAAAACTGTGATATCATCCTTGTGGCGGCAGCTGTAGTTACCACCTGCAGTCCCGGATAGCGCTCACACACCCGGACAATATTAGAGGCGTGGTCGGGCTCCATGTGGGATACCACCAAATAATCCGGCTCCCTGCCCTCTAGGGACTCCTCAAGGTTAGCAAACCACTGGTCTGTCACCCTTTCATCCGCCGTGTCCATAATGGCGATTTTCTGGTCCATAATCACATAAGAGTTATAGGAAATCCCATTTGGCACTATATACTGGCTCTCAAAAAGGTCCAAGTCGTGGTCGTCACAGCCAATGTATCGAATTGCATCTGAAATTGTCACATTTGTCATATATTTTCTTCCTCCAAAAGTTTTTTAAATTCCTGGATTGGCACGGGTCTGGAATAAAAATATCCCTGGTGCCAGGTGGCCTGATATTGTCTCAAATATTCCAACACTTCCTGGTCTTCCACCCCCTCAATACAGGTTTCCACCCCTGTGTTGTTGGCAAAATCCACAATAGCCCTTACCATGGCCTGTTTTACAGGCACCCTCTGAATGTCCTGGACAAAACTCATGTCTATTTTGAGTTCATCCACTGGCAAGTCCAGAGCCAGGGCCAGGGAGGCATTGCCCGTTCCAAAATCATCCATGGCAATCTTGATGCCAAGGCCCTTGAAAAATTCAATTTCCTTGCGCAAAAATTTCATGTCCATTTCTCGCACCCTCTCCGTCAATTCCATGCAGAACTGACTTGGGGCCAGACCGGATTTCATGAGAAGAGCCATCACCGACTCCCTAAACTCCCGCCTTTCCACCTGACCGGCGGCAATGTTTACATGGACAAAAAATCCCGGATAGGTTTTGGAAATCTCCGCCGCATCTGCCAGGGCTGTCCCGATAATCCAGTTGCCCAACTCAAAGATGCAGGGGTCCTCCTCCAACCAATCAATAAAGTATCCCGGTGGAACCACTCCATAAGGTTCTCCCTTCCAGCGAAGCAAGGCCTCCATTCCCATGATTTTTCCCGTGGCCGTATTGGCAATCGGCTGGTAGCAGAGGTAAAATCCCTCTCGGTTTTTCACCGCATCCTCATGAATCCTAGAAATCAACTCCAGGTTGTCATCAAAATCTGTTGCCTGTTCATCATTATAAACCACCAGTTCTCCGTGATGGTGGTGGTGGGAGTGGTTGAGAGCATAGGTCAAATGGCTTCGAATGGCGATAGAATCCATCTGGGAATGACTGATTACTAAGCCTCCTCCCGAAACCTTCAGAGGCGCCTTCTTTCCCTGAATCGCCAGGTGGTCCGACAGGCTGTCCTGAATAAACTGGTAGATCCTCTCCAGCTCCTCTTCCGACATATTTTCAAATACCAGGGCAAACTTGGCGCCGGACAGGCGAAATACCAGCCCCTTCTTTCCCGCTGCCAAGCGGAGGATATAGGCCACCTCCGACAGGACCTGGTTGGCATAGTTGGCTCCGTACATTACATTGACATGACTAAACTGGTCAATGGCTATTTTTAAAATAGCAGGCTTTTTTTCCTGGTTCACTAATTCTGTCACCCTCTGGTCAAAAAGCTCCTCACCATAGAGGCCTGTCACAGCATCTACCTCATCGGAAATGCCATGGTTCTCTGTCAACATAACAATCCACTTAGGCTTTCCATCCGGGTCCCAAACAATGTCCATCTTGGTGGTAAATAGGCTATAGGAGCTATCCCCTGTCAGAACCCGGTACTCCATAGGTTCCTCCAGATTTTTTCCGTGCATATGATTGGTTAAATCTTCTTTAAACTTATCCAAGTCCTCGGGATGGATCATTTCATAGACCTCACTGGCCTCCTGGACAATCACATTGTCCGACAGTTTAAAAAAGTCCCTAGCCCGGTCACACCACCAGGTGCTTAAATTTTGATAATCCATAATCCCAATCATTTCCTTGGAAGAAAGATTGGAAATCAGATTTAAGATGCTGACAGCATCTTGGTTTAATTCTCCAAAAAACTCCTCAGGGCTTGTACTCAAAAGCTCACCCCCCTCTTTTGCAAAATTATTTTTCTAACTCCTCAGCAAAGGACATGTAGTCCTGCATGGTTGTACATTTTGGGGCATAATTAATCAAGAGTTTCTTCTTGGTCTGGGCCTCCTTGGTCTTGACGCACTCGCGAATTCTGGTGTCAAAAAGCTTGGTTCCCAAGTCCTTTGAGATTTCCTCAAGTTCCGCTTCTACCTCCCGCTCTAGCTTGGACCTTCCTGCAAATTTTACCAGGAGAAGTCCCGCAATTTTCAGGCTAGGATTTTGCCTTCTCTGAACTGCCTTAATGGTATCGCACAACTGGTTCAATCCCTGAAGGGAATAGGCATCTGCCATTACAGGAATGATTACCTGGTCAGCTGCTATGAGAGAGTTGTACAAAATCACATTTAGGGATGGGGCCGTATCAATGACGATATACTCATATTCTCCTAATTCATCAATGGCATCCTTCAGTCGATAAAGGCCTTCAATATCTCCATCTAACATCTTCTCCGCCTTGCTGAGCAGGGGGTCTGATGCCACAATATCCCCGTTTTCCAAATGCTGGATCGCATCCTCTAGGGGAAGCTTGTCCGAATCCACCATAACATCGTAAAGGGTGGCCTGGTCCTCAATCACCGCCTCATAGGTGGATGAACTGTTGCCCTGTGGATCCGCATCAATCAAAAGGGTCTTGCCCCTCTTTGCCAAAATACCAGCCAGGGTGGTGGCTGTGGTTGTCTTGCCAATTCCACCCTTCTGGTTTGCTACTACATATGTAACTGCCATGTCAATATCCTCCATTCTCTACGTTTCTCTTGCCCGCTTAAAAGGCAATTTCTCCGTTGATTTCCTTGTTGATTACATAGAAAACTTTTTGCTCCTCTGGCTTGATGTAGACATCTACATTCATGATCTCCGCATCCACAGCACCTCTGGCTATGGCATCTGCCCGGATCAAATCCAGCAGGTTCTGCTCGGAACGCTCCCGTCCCTGATATTGAATGGTTACATTTTTCTTTGCTCGAGCAAAGCCTCCCGCCTGAAGTTCGGCTCGCTCTGCGCTACATTTACGTGCCATAATATATCCTCTTTCCTTGTGTAAAAATTATTTTGCCTTATAGGTTTTCTTTAATTTCTTGTAGCCAGATTTTGTCACTGTAATTACTACCTTTTGTTTTTTCTTCAACTTTTTCTTCAATTTGACAGTGAACTTCTTGCCACTCCATTTTATCTTCTTGCCCTTATAGGTCTTAGAGCCCACCTTAACCTTCATGGTTGCCTTCTTGACGGACAGCTTTCCGGTGATTTTTTTCTTGCCCTTTTTCACCTTGACCTTAGAGAGTTTCATGGTCTTTTTGCTGGTGGTCTTTGTGGTGGTGCTTGCAGAAGAAGTAGAATTGCCTGCACTGGTATTTGTGCTACTTGTATCTGCACTAGCTGTCGGTGTGGCAACTTCTTTTTTCTCCACTTCATGGTAAACCGTATAAGTTCCCACCTGAGCCATGGCATGAATTTTTACTTCCTGGCCAAAGTTGGTGCTGTTGGCATAAATGGTGAAAAGACTTCTTCCTGAGCTCTCCTCTGCATAGTTAATGGTAAAGTCCTGTCCAGATCTTGTGACCCTTACCTGATAGGTCTGGCCCACCTGGAGGATTCCGCCATCGTCCTCGTACTGGCTGATGGTCATAGCTGTTCCATTGGCTCCCATTTTGTTGTCGTCAGACCCGGTCTTCTTGGCTGCATTGGCATACCATCCGTCCACATTGGAACCTGTAGTCAGGTAAAGAGCCTGGTCGTAGGTGTTTCCATCCTGATCCTGGTCGGACGTAAGCTCTACATTGTAGCCTGCATTTTCCCCTGTGGCATCCACCTTCACGTGGAAGCGGAAGGTGCCATCTCCTGTCATGGTATAGTCCTGAGTGCTTGGCACATCTGTCCACCAACCATTTCCTGTCAGGGTCTCGCCCTCTAAATCATAGTCCTCTAGAAGGCTTGCGTCTCCTGTGCTGACACCGTTGAGACTGGTATTGTTGTCTCCAATCGCCGCAAAGGTCATATAAGTTTCATCTGAATAATTCTCCAAATATTGTTTCATGAAATAACCCTTGTAGGTTACGCTGTCTGTCTCAATGGTCAGATAAGACATGCCATTTTTATTGGTCTTTTTCCAGGTTCCTGTCATGGTTCCGCGGACTTTTCCATCCTTGGTCAGGGCAATGTAGTTGGACTTAATAATCTGTCCATTGCTTCCTGTTCCCTGGTTAATAATCTCATAGACATCTACTACCTGGTCGTCTGTATACTCCTCTGGTGACTCTCCCTGGTACTCGTAGGTGGAGCTCACTGGCCATCCGTCCTCGCTCAAGAACTGCTTGCGGACGCGGAGCTGGTGTACCTCAGAACCATCATCAAATCTCTGATGGTAGAAAATGTATCTCTGGCCGTCCTCATCCACAAAGGCGGAGTTGTGACCTGCTGCCATGTAGCCTGTCTCATAGTTAAACTGATAGTTTCCAAAAATCTTAACACCGTATTGATTTAAGTTGGTATAGTTTTCACTGGCCTTCTGTCCCTTGGCATCCACATATGGACCGGTTGGATTCTTGGACCGGAAGAGTCTCATGTTGTAGCCACCGGTGGACTGGAGCCAGCCGTAGGTGATATAGAGGTAGTAGTAGCCTGCCTCCTTGTCATAGTAGATATAAGGGGCCTCTCCAGACCTTTTCTGACCTCCTGCAATGTGGGTACCAAAGTAGCGGTCCACATAGTTGCCGGATACCCCATCGGTTCCCTCCCTGCCAGGGTACTTGGCCTTTCCTGTGGCTGGGTCAAGTTCCAAGAGGAAAATTCCTCCTGACCAGGAGCCGTAGCTCATGTAGAGCTTACCATCTGCTCCAAAGAAAACATTTGGGTCAATGGCATTTGGTGCATAGGAGCTGTTGTATCTGGTGTCTCCATTGAACCAACTGCTGTTTACCCCCTCTACCACTTCGTCAATATTGGTATTGGTATAGTTTTTGTTGACACTACTTCCATTGTCATAGGCATCCGCCTTGGTAAATCCTGAGTAAATCAGGGTCTCCTTGTACTCATAAGGGCCTGCTGCCGTCTGGGATACCATAAATCCAATGGCGGAACGCACTGAGGTGGAAGATGTGCTCACATAGAGCATATAGGCTCCCTTGCTGTTATCCTCGTTTACATAGTATGGGTTGTAAATAACATCTGGGGCCCATACAGAATAGTCGCCGTCACTGTCTGTATCCCCCTTACCTGCCCAGGCAAAAGGATCAGCCAGATTGGTGTCTATATCCCCGTAAACCGGATTATTGTTTACACTGGAATAATCGCTGCTAATCTGACTCCAGCAAAGCAGGTCCTTAGAAGATGCTGTTGCTAGATGGGAACCGAATACATAGTAGGTTCCATCACCGTGTGTATCCTTGAAAATGGATGGGTCATGAACTGACACCCTGGTCATTTTGGGCTTAGATGCCGCTTGAGCCTCAGGATTTTGCCCTACTCCCCCAGTAAAAACGGTCGATAGCACTGTGGCAAAAACAGTCGCCATAGCCATGGCCCTTTTTAAATTTTTTTTCATTCTTTTCCTCCTCGCAAAATAATAATATTAATCTAAATGATAATTTACTTTTCCATCGTACTTGCCAAACTCTGTGATTCTAGCTGGAAACTCTCTGACTCCCTGGAGTTCTTCTCTGGCCTCCTGCAAATCCATCTCTACATAGGACTCAGGGCCTCGGCGCTTATAGTACTTAAGGGACAAAACTCCCCTCTCTTCTACCGCCTCCTCCTCTGTGGTCAAAAATTCGTGAAAAGAAGTAAATCTATTTTGGTACCAATTGTTTTCAAATTCCTGAAAGCCTTCCTGATTTTGGTAGACAAACTTCCTGCTGCCGTCCCTGTAAACCACTTCCAAATAGCGAAGGATTTCTGTCTCACTGCTTGAGAGATTACAACAATGTATATCTGTAATTGCCTCCTTGGACACCAGTCCCTCTCTCATATATTCTATTTCATCTTTGTTCCAGTCCATCTTGTCTCCTTTCTAGTCAATTGGATTGGCATCCACTGCCTCATTCAAAACACGGTTGCGGATTTTGGCCTCCTCAATTTTAAAGAAGGCATATTCCACCCTGCTGCGAAGGTAGGTTGGATTGGCCGGTTTTAAAATGTAATCCACAGCATCCACTGACTTGCATTGCATAACAGTATCCACATCAGCAGTGCCTGTCAAAAAGATAATAGGCAGGTCCTCATCGAGCTCGCGAATCTTCCTGGTGGTGCGAATTCCATCCATGCCAGGCATCTGTATATCCATAAGAATCAAATCCGGTGACCTGTTGTCCCTAATATATTCCACCGCATCGTCTCCATTGGACATTTCCACAATCCGGTAACCCTTGCCCCAAAGAGCCTCTCTGGTCACCAGACGGGCCAGCCTCTCATCGTCCACAATCATTACTGTATACTTTTGGTTGCGCACCTGATTTCTCTCTTCATTCAGGCGCTCCACCTCTTCTGCATAGTCCTGAGGCATAATATCCGAGGCCACGATTTCCACATCCTTGTAGGCCGGGTCAATGGACAAATCTACAATTTTTTTGTCCTCCATCAGCTTTACCTTAGGCCTCATGGCATGGAAGGTGTGGGCCAAAACCAGGGCATCCTTTCCATTGGACAGGGTGACATCGATTCCAGGTGGATAGGCAGGAATCACCTCACTCATGGCTGCCACCACCTTCTTGTCAAACAAAATACCCTTGTTATTGTTAATGTATTCAATGGCATCCGCCGGGGCAAAAGGCTCCTTGTAAGGCCTCTTGCTAGTCAGGGCGTCATAGACATCCATCACATGAATAATCTTGGCAAAAAGAGGAATCTCCTCTCCTAACTTGCCAAAGGGATAACCGCTTCCATCCTCATTTTCATGGTGCATAATTACCGCCTGTAAAACCAGGGGCGGAATGGAGGGATCCTCGTGCAAAATATCAAAAGAATATTGAGAATGTTTCTTGATTTCCTCATATTCCTTGTCGCTCAGCCTTCCGGCCTTTTTTATAATGGTGTCTGGCACCCGACTCTTGCCCAGGTCGTGGCAGATGGCCGCTGTGGCCAGGTAGACAAGTTCCTCCTCTGATAGGCCTAACTTCTTTCCCACACTGGCACAGTAAACTCCAACATTTACAGAGTGGTGATAGGTGTAGTCGTCATAGGAACGGAGGTCAAAAAGGTCCACACTAATGTTTTCCTCCTTGGAAATATCTGCCACAATCCCTGTGGCAACGCTGAGGATTTCCCCTACATTTCTCTTTTGAACTGCCTCTAGGCCCTCTCGAACCAGCTGCTGGTCCACCAGTTCCTGGATGTCAACATCCTGGGAAAATCGATCTGAAATATAGACTCCCATATAGCCTTTTCTTTCCAAAAAATCGATGTAATTCTGTGTAAGTTTAATGCCTCTTTTTAGAATGGCTGCCGGTGTTGGTCCCAAAATATCTCGGGCCACCACCATCCCTGGTTGCAGGGATTTTACCGCTACAAATCTCATATTTTTTCCCCTAATACATTATTTTTATTGGCTTATTGTTTCGCTAAAGGTAACTTGATTACCCAATTCATTTTTACTTTCATAGGTGCCCTTGTCAGCCTCCTGATAAATCTTAGAAAAACTATCTGTGGAATCCTTGACAAAGGTAGCCCCCACACTGACAGAAATGTCCCGGTTCTGCAACTCCGGTATTTTCATTTCTTCTATTGCTCCAAAGAGACGGTCTAAAACAATCCATCCCTCTCTCTGGCTGGTAATACCTACCGCAAATACGGCGAACTCGTCTCCTCCCAATCTCATAACGATATCCCGGTCACGGAAACAGTGACGGAGACAAGCTGCCAATTTTACTAAAACTTCATCTCCCGTGGTGTGACCACAGTTATCATTTACTTCCTTGAATTTATCGACATCCAGGAGACAGAACATACCCTGCTTGCCATTGGCAATAAGTTGGGAAATCCTTCTCTCCCCGCCGCCTCGGTTGAGTATTCCTGTCAGAGCATCGATTTCCGACATCTTGGTCAACTCCTCCCGGCGGTCGATGTAGAAGAGGACAAAATATCCCACCAGGGAAAGTAAGACCACAGCTCCCAACAAGATGTACATGAGCTTGTAATCCTCCACAACCTTCCACGGAGAATTGTCATCGTTGTACTCCTCTAGCCAACTCTCCTGCAGACTCTGTATGGTTCCATCTGACTTCATGTTGGCCAGGGCATCGTTCAAATCTCGAAGCAAGGCTACGTTCTCATCGGATACTCCCAGCACCACATTGACATTGAGCATGTCATAGACCTGCTGAAGGTCCTCATAGCCCTTGGACTCCACAAGTGCCTGGCCCACCGTCTTACGGCAAATGGCATAATCACACACTCCCTCCTCTAGGGCTTGGAAGAGTTCGGCATCGTTGCCATAACTTATGGCCCGATCGGAGAGTCCGTAAATGTCTGTCTCAATGGTCCCCTCAATCTTACCGATTTTTTTATCCACCAAATCAACCACATTTTCGATTGGCGTCTTGCCGTAGACTACCACACTGTCTGTGGCCTCCACTGCCGAGCACAAAATGTCATTGTTGTTCTTATTTAAATAACTGTTATAGCTCATCATAACATCGGCCCTGTCCTCTTCCATAGCCGCCAGAGCTTCTGCATAGGTCATGAGCTTTATATCCACATTGTAACCGATGCGGTTGGCCAATTCATTGATCAACTCAATGTCATAGCCCCTTGTCTTATCTCCCTTAATATAGCTGTAAGGCGCCATATCTTCAATGGCCACTACATGCAGGACCTGATCGTAGTGGTTGTTGGCCTGAATTTCTCTCTGCTTCTCTGCAAAAAATCCAGACCTTACCATGGCAAAGCCCACCAGGAAGATAAGGACGCTGACAGAAACTAACATAAGAGCATTTCTCTGATATTTTCTTCCCTTTTCCCCACTCCTGAAATCCGAATCCAGGCTATCTCTCTTTCTCCGACTCCAGAGGGTCAGGGTCAAATGGGCCACTACCAGGATAACATAGATTACAAGAACTACTTTTCCAAAATCTATAATCTTGTCCTGGAAGACCTCCTTGGCAGGGGCATAGGCCAGGAGCCACATGCCATTCACCAGTTTTTGGGAACTGCAGAGGAGGTTTTCTTTCCCACTCTCCTCTCCATTGATTACCTGACCGCTTCGGTCTCTCAAAAAGACCTCTCCCGTTTCATAGACGGTCATCTTATTTACAAATTCCTTTAACTCATCTAAATCCAAATCGATTCCCACCAGGCCCACAAAGGTGCCCTTTACATAAATTGGAACCTCATAGGATATAATATCCTTATTTATGTTTTCATTGGTATAGGGGTCAAACCACATGGCCGCCCCATTTTCCAAAAGCATATAGTACCAGCCCACATGCTCCAAATCATCCTTTTCAAATGCATTTAAATCCGTCAATGGTTGCTGGATTATATCATAATTGTCCCTGGTGAAAAATAAACCATCATTTTCCCGGTTTAACATTTCCAAGGAATAGCGCAAATATACAGTTTCCCCCAAGTCTGTAGATTTCAATATATGCTCAAGAAGGTGGGAAACCCGGTCGCTAATCCGCTTTCTCACCTCTTTGTCCTCAATCTGGCTAGGGCTGTCCACCATGGCCGAGATTTCCTCTGCCAACCAGTCCATATCTGTAGCTGCGGCCTGCATTTTTTCATCGACCTGGTCCGCCAGATACTTGCCCTGCAATTCCATATATCTTTGAGCCCCTTGGGTGTCCTTGTAAACGTAGGAAACAATTCCACATACACCTAGCATGAAGGTCGCTACCAGCAAGATGAAATTGGATTTTTTTTGCCATTTCCTATTCAATCATTCACCCCCGAAATACTTTTTTTATTCCCCCTGTTTTCTCTCTAATCTTAACGCAAAATCCTCTTTGGGTAAAGGCTTATCAAAATAAAATCCCTGGGCCATGTAGCAGTGATTCTCCTTTAGTATCCTCACATGATCTACAGTCTCTACACCTTCCACAATGCACTCTAGTCCCAGGTTCTGAGCCATACCTATCAGGTGCTTAAACATTACATACTTTTGGTTGCTAGAGTCTATGCTGTCTGGCAAAAAAGACTTGTCCACCTTGAGAACATCCCAGGGCAATTCTCGAATCAGGTTCAGGGAAGAATATCCCACACCAAAATCGTCTACTGCCGTGCTGACACCATTTTCTCTCAGATCCAGCACCAGCTGCCTCAAATCCTTGAATTCCACATCTGTTGTGGTCTCAGTCAACTCTACCTCAATATAGTTGTGAGGGATTTGATACTTGTCTATAATCTGAATAATTCGATCAGACAAGTTGTCATTTCCCATGTGCTGACGGGAAAAATTAACGGAAATCCTCACTACATCCTTGCCCTCATCCATCCACTGGCGCAGGTCCTTGCACACGTGCTCTAGCATGTAAAAATCCAGCTCACAGATGGCATAACTCTGTTCGAGGACGGGAATAAAATGAAATGGTGGAATCAGTTTTACATTTCTCCTCCAGCGGCATAAGGCCTCTGCCCCCTCTAGGGTATAATCCTTTAGGTTGACCTTTGGCTGGTAGTAAACCAAAAACTCCTCCCGCTCTAAGGCACCGTGAAACTCGCTCTCGATTTTTTTGTCCCGAACCATCTTCTGGTTCATCTCATCGTTGAAAAAGACATAGAAGTCCCTTCCCTGGGCTGCTGCCACGCGGTAGGCTGCCGTGATACGGTCCACCACGTCATTTGGGGTCATAAAGAAGTTCACATCCTTGACTTCATAAAATCCCACACCAGACTCGAGAACCACATAGTCGTCACTGCCCTGCTCATAAAAAATACAGGCTCTCTCTAAGTGGTTCATGACCATATCCAAACACTGTTTCTTGAATATAATTTCAAAATTATCGCCGGTGACACGGCATACATAACCCTTGTCTCCCAGCTGTTTTTGGAGGGAGGTGACATACTCTCGCATGACATCCGTTCCCCTCTCTCGTCCCAGTTGCTGGTTGACAATGGAAAATCTCTTGATGTTAAAATATCCTGCTATGTACTGGGTCAGCTCCCCAGCCTTCATGTACTCGCGTATGATATGGAGGAAAAATTCATGGTTATAGATTCCCAAATCCGCGTCCTGGAATACCAATTCTTCCGCCAATTGATTGGTTCGATTGCGCCCGAAATAAGCCAGAAGAATCATGTTCAACATCTGAACCTTCTGACGCTCTTCCTTGGTCCAATCCTCTTCTCCCTTGGCCAAATAACTGCTAATGGATAATACATTACCCTCTTTGGTCACTTCACGAGATTTTTCCAACTTGTTTTGAATGGAAAAGCCTTCTCTTCCATAAATAATATTTTTTTCGCCTGCATGCCTGATTTCCTGATGTATGTTGACATAAAAATCAGACTCGATTCTTCCAATTCTCAGAAAACTGCAGATTTTCTCAATTCCCTCCATCATGTCAGGATGGTGGACATCTTGGATTCTTCCTATATCCATGAGAAATTCTTCTAGAATCGTGGCATATAATTGCTTATCTAGAGCCATCTTCATCCACCTCTACTTCCAACTGTGGCAAGCTTACCAGAAACTCTATCCAGGTTTTGCCATCGGAATTCAAATTAATCTTTCCCGTCATCTGACGAATCAGCAGTCCCAACACCGCCATTCCATCGATACTT
>JAILSA010000169.1 GCA_024697885.1 Eubacterium sp.
TCCAGGCGCTGGTCCATAACGATTCCTATACTCAGAGAAATCAGGGACAAAATGTCCTTGCGAAAATCCAGGTGACTCACATTGGATAAAAGGTTGTGGGCAATGGATTCCACAGACTCCTGGTTCAAATTTCCGTCCAAAAGAACTACATACTCATCGCCGCCAATCCGGGAGGTAAAGCCCTTGGCATGGGTCTGAATCAGCTTGCTCACAGCGATCAAAAGCTTGTCGCCCATGCTGTGGCCATAGACATCATTCACGCTCTTAAAATTGTCGATGTCCAGATACATGGCATGGAGGACGGTCTCCGGGGATAGCTGGGAAAAATAGTCATAGAGGGAGCGGCGATTGGCCAAGCCAGTAAGGTAGTCAAGTTCAGTAATTGTGGCGCCGCCTAGTGTGTTTTTGTCATGTTTCATGTGCTCCCCTCCTTGTGTTGTCTTCCTAAATCTACAGATAAGATTATTATATCATATATAGTAGAAAAAAGTATAAAAAAAAGGGAAAAAAACAGGGCGAGAATATGCTTTTTTCCTTTACATTTTGGGGTGTAATGGCTCATAATAAACATAGCTAAAACTTGAATAAATCGGAGGTATCTATTTCTTATGAATAAGTGGCAGAGAATTATGTATCAACCAGGGGTTGGAATCGGTCCGGGAGGCAGTCGGGTGACGGCCTGTGAAGACCACCGCAATCTTTCTAAAGAAGCGGCCAAGGAGGGCATGGTCCTTTTGAAAAATGAGGGAGCCATCCTTCCTCTCAGGGAGGGCAGCCGGATGGCCCTTTTTGGCAAGGCCTCCTTTGACTATGTCAAGGGCGGCGGAGGAAGTGGAGATGTGACAGTGGAGTACATCACCAACCTCTATCAGGGATTTGAAAAAATGGGCCTGGCAGGAAATGTTCACCAGGAGACAGCAGATTTTTACCGGAAATGGGTGGAGAGGCAGTACCAGGCGGGAATTGAGCCAGGTATGACAAAGGAGCCTGTTTTGCCGAGAGAATTGGCGGCGGAGGCCAGAAGCTTTGCAGACACGGCCCTGATTTCCATCTGCCGTTTTTCCGGAGAGGGCTGGGACCGCAAGAGCAAGTACGACGAGCGCATGGATGAGCATGCGGTGGTAATCGCCGGCAATACCAAGGACCCTTCCCTGGCCACCAAGGAGACCTTTCCAGAGGGGGATTTTTACCTGACAGCCGAGGAAAAGGCCATGGTCGAGGTGGTGACGGAATATTTTGACCGGGTGGTTTTGGTTCTCAATGTGGGAGGCATGGTGGATACCAGCTGGTTTATTCACGACCAGGGAATCGGCGGTGTTCTCCTGGCCTGGCAGGGAGGTATGGAAGGAGGCCTTGCGGCAGCAGAGCTTCTCATGGGCCAGGGCAATCCATCGGGAAAACTTCCGGATACCTTTGCGGCCAGATTAGAGGATTATCCTTCCTCCTACAACTTCCACGAGTCCGATTTTTACGTAAATTACACCGATGACATCTATGTGGGCTATCGGTATTTTGAGACGGTTCCCGGAGCGGCGGGCAAGGTGAATTATCCCTTCGGCTACGGCCTCTCCTACACCAAATTTTCCTGGCAGGTTCTTGAGGTCACAGAGTGCTTTGGCAAAATTCAGGTGAGGATAAACCTGACCAACACGAGAAAAATCCCTGGCAAGGAGGTCCTGCAGCTCTATGGCCAGGCCCCTCAGGGCAAACTTGGCAAACCTAGAAAGCACCTGCTTTGCTATGAGAAGAGCCGCCTTCTTCAGGGGGGTGAGAGCCAGATTATCACCTTGAAATTCAAGATGGAGGACATGGCTTCCTATGATGATTTGGGCAAGGTCTTTCGGTCTGCCTATGTCTTAGAGGCGGGAGACTACTTCTTCCACCTGGGAAATTCCGTGGAGGACACAGAAAAGTTAGACTATGTCTACAAGCTTTCAGAGGATACCCTGGTTCAGCAGCTAGAGCCAAAGCTTGTGCCGGCCTCCCTGCCAGAGAGAATGCTGGCAGATGGGTCCATGGAAAAAATGCCCCAGTTGCCGGAGCGAAATCCCAGGGAGTGCGGCCTGCCCTTCCAGTCCAAGGAGCCTCTCGATGGCTTAAAGCCTGGCACCCGCCAGGTGGATGGCACCTACTGCTGGGGTCAGGACCTCTACAAAAAGGGAGTTCGTCCTTTTATCGAAGTGGCTAAAGGTCAGATGAGTCTGGAGGATTTTGTGGCTCAGATGACAGAGGAGGA
>JAILSA010000170.1 GCA_024697885.1 Eubacterium sp.
GGCTGCTCGTGGATTTCCTTCATCATGAAGTAGTCATATCCGCCCTTTTTGGCTGCTGCCATGTCCCAGCTAATGTGGTGGATGTGAGGGGTGTAGATTTCTCCCTCTTCATCCTTGATAATAATATCATCTGGAGTCATCTTGGCGATATGACCCTCTTTTAAGACAAAATAATTTTTGGTGTGGCTTACCAAAGCTACCATGTCAGAAGCGATGATGGAACCGTGCTCTGTGTGAGATGCCACCAAAGGGCTGCCGTTTCGAATGGCATAAATGGTATCCGGGATATCGGAGAACATAATACAGAAGCCATAAGCCCCCTGAAGCTTTTGGCAGGCCTTGCGAATGGCCACTTCTGGGTTGCCATCGTAGCACTGATTGATTACCATGGCGGCAATCTCTGTATCTGTCTGAGAAACAGGAGATAGGCCATATTCCTTTAACTCATCCTGAAGTTCCTTGTAATTTTCAATAATTCCGTTGTGAACCAGGGTTACCTTGCCTGCAGTGTGAGGGTGAGAGTTTGTATCAGAAACTCCGCCGTGAGTGGCCCAACGGGTGTGACCAATGCCGCATACGCTGGCATCATCCTTGGCCTGAGAAGCCACCTTATCTCGCAGAACAGAAACCTTTCCTACGGTCTTAATTGTCTTAATTTTATTGTCTCCCATAAAATATGCGATTCCAGCGCTGTCATATCCACGGTATTCCAGGGACTGTAGACCGGCTAGTACAATCTTTTTTACATCTTTAGTTCCAACATATCCTGTAATTCCACACATAATATGTAACCTCATTTCTATTTTTTCATAGATAAACCCTATCTATACCAAAAAATCTTATCATTTAAGTGGGGCGGTGTCAAGAAAACATCCCCTTTGCAACTTGCGAAAAATGGCCTCTTGTTGTATACTTTTTTAGTAAAAATAACAAGGAGGCTATAGGATGAAGAATTTTCGAGTACAACTTAAGAAAGTTGTGGACGATTCCTACGATGTTCAGATCGGCAGAAATCTGATTCCACAGCTGATTCAGGATATAAAAAATGGTTTGACAGGAAATATAAAAAAGTTCGCTGTCATTACCGATTCCACCGTGGAAAAGCTTTATGCCACACCTATTTTGGTGGAGCTCCACAGGTCCGGATTTAAGAGTGATATTTTTGTCTTCCCGGCAGGGGAGAAGAGCAAGGTAAGAAAGACCAAGGAAGAGATTGAGGACGCCATGTTGGCCAAGGGCTATCGCAGAGACTGCTGCGTCATAGCTGTAGGCGGAGGTGTGGTAACAGATTTGGCAGGATTCTTGGCCGGCACCTTTGGACGAGGCATTCCATTCATCAATTATGCCACCACCCATTTGGCTGCTGCCGATGCCTCCATCGGTGGAAAGACCGCCGTGGACACAGATTTGGCCACCAACCTGATTGGCCTGATTTACCAGCCCCTCAAGGTCTATGTGGATATTACCACCTGGAAGACCCTGCCTAGAGAGCAAATGATTAACGGCATGGCAGAGACCATCAAGCATGCCTGCATTGCCGACAAGGACTTTTTTGAATACCTTGAAAAAAATGTAGATAAAATTTTGGACTGCGATGAGGACGCCTGCGAATATGTTTCTGAGAAAAATTGTCAGGTAAAATATCAGGTGGTTATGAAGGATGAAAAGGAAAAGAGCCTTCGCGAGGTCCTAAACCTTGGCCACACAGTAGGTCGTGCCATTGAGACCGTCAGCGATTACAAGCTCCTTCACGGAGAGGCTGTATCCATCGGCCTGGTGGCTCAGGCAGAGCTTGGCTGCAAGCTTGGATATATGACAAAGGCGGAAAAGGACCGCCTAGTAGCCCTTCTTGTAAAGACAGGTTTGCCAGTAAGGATTCCTGATTACATTGATAAGGAAGCTCTGGTGAAAAAACTCTACACAGACAAAAAAGTGAGAAATGGCAACCTTCGCATGGTATTCCAAAAGGGCATTGGTCAGATTATGACCTTTGGAACTGAAGTCTATGCCAGAGAGACCAAGGAAGCAGAAATCAAAGAAATTATTATGAAATTGTAGGATAAAAAAGAAAAGATAGGAGCTGATTACACGTGCCAATTAAAATTCAAGATTCTCTTCCAGCTCAAAAGATTTTGGAGGATGAGAATATTTTTGTCATGACGGAATTTCGTGCTATGCACCAGGACATCCGCCCCTTAAATGTTTTGATCCTAAACTTGATGCCTACCAAGATTGTGACAGAGACCCAGCTGCTTAGAAAACTTTCCAACACCCCTCTGCAGGTAGAAGTGGAATTTTTACAGACAGCCAGCTATACTCCAACACATGTGGCACCAAGTCATATGGATACCTTTTATACAGTTTTTGACGATATCAAGGATCGAAAGTTTGACGGCCTGATTATTACAGGAGCCCCTCTGGATTATATTGAATTCGAGGATGTGGACTACTGGGATGAGGTCTGCCAGATTATGGAGTGGAGTAAGACCCATGTCCACTGTACCTTCCACATGTGCTGGGGAGCCTTTGCAGGCCTTCACTACCATTACGGAATTGAGAAGAGGGATTTGGACCAAAAGCTATCTGGCATCTACAAGCACAAGGTTTTGAAGAAAAAATCACCTCTCTTTCGAGGCTTTGACGACATCTTTATGGCCCCTCAGTCCAGGGCTATGTCCATGGACAGAGAGGATATTGAGAAGGTGCCGGAATTAGAGCTTTTGGCCTATTCCGACCAGGCAGGTGTCACTATGGTAAAGACCAAGGACAGCCGGAAGTTTTTCGTCCTCTGCCATGCAGAATACGACCAAAATACCCTGGATTTGGAGTACAAGAGAGACTTAGAAAAGGGCTTAAATCCAATAGTGCCGGTCAACTATTATCCAGATGACGACCCAAGTAAAGAGCCTATTGTGACCTGGAGGTCCACCGGACAGTTGCTCTTTAGCAACTGGCTCAACTACTATGTATACCAGAGCACACCATATGATATTAAAAATGTATAGGTGAGCAAATTAGACCTGTCCTTTGGGGCGGGTCTTTTTATGCATAAAAATGAATATTATGCATAAATTTTAGAGGGGGATTCAGGTATAAGACCGATTAAATCAAG
>JAILSA010000203.1 GCA_024697885.1 Eubacterium sp.
TTTGGCAAGGCGCATATTGCCTATATACCGGGAGACCAGGTAGTGGGTCTTAGTAAAATGGCCCGGGTGGTAGAGGTTTTTGCCAGACGGGCTCAGATTCAGGAGCAGCTGACAAGCCAGATTGCCCAGGCAATCTACGAGGAACTAGCCCCTAAGGGAGTTATGGTTATGATTGAGGCAGAGCATATGTGCATGTCCATGCGGGGAGTGCAAAAGCCTGGAACCCAGACCGTAACCTATTGTGCCAAGGGCCAGTTTGAAAGTGATACCAGTCTACGCAGCATGTTTATGTCTATGTTGGGCAGATAGGAGGACTGGCTTGAGAATAGGAAAATGGCAATTTCAGGATACAGGTAAGACCTATGTCATGGGAATCCTCAATGTGACACCGGATTCTTTTTCGGACGGAGGCAGCTATGACGAGGCCTCTAAGGCTCTTTTTCAGGCGGAAAAAATGGTAAAAGAAGGGGCCCATATTTTGGACATTGGGGGAGAATCCACCAGACCCGGCTACCAGAAAATTTCCTGTCAGGAGGAGATTGAGAGGGTTTGTCCAGTAATAGAACAAATTGTTGAAAAGATAGAGATTCCCCTTTCCATAGATACCTATAAGGCCCCTGTAGCTAAGGCGGCCCTAGAGGCGGGAGCCCATATGGTCAATGACATTTGGGGCCTAAAGGGGGATGAATCCATGGCGGAGGTGGCAGCCAATCATAAGGCGGCAGTCTGCCTGATGCACAACCGTAAGGAGCCTGAGTACAAGAATTTTACGGAAGAATTAAAAGAAGATTTAAGAAAATCTATAGACCTGGCCCTGGAGGCGGGAATAGAAAAAGACCAAATCCTTTTAGACCCAGGAGTTGGTTTTGCCAAGTCCTATGAGGAAAATCTCCAGGCCATGGCCCACATGGAGGAACTTTTAGACCTGGGATACCCTTATCTTTTGGGCTGTTCTAGAAAGAGTGTAATTGGCCTGACCCTAGACCTTCCTGTGGACCAACGGGAAGAGGGAACCATAGCCACCAGCGTTTTGGCAGTGACCAAGGGGGCCATGTTTGTGCGGGTTCACCAAGTAGAGAAAAATGTGAGAGCCATTCAAATGACGGAGGCTATTTTGGCTGCCAGAAGGAAATGAGGTAGAGTATGGATCAGATACGCATTGACAACCTAGAGGTTTATTGTCACCACGGCCTTCTAAAAGAGGAAAATGTCCTGGGCCAGAAATTTTTGATTTCTCTGACGCTGGAGACGGATACCAGACAGGCGGGGCGAGAGGATGACATAAATTATTCCATCGATTATGCCCAGGTTTCCCATTTTGTAGAGGGCAAAATGAAGGAGAAAAACTACAAGCTAATAGAGGCGGCGGCAGAGCATTTGGCGGAAGAACTTTTGGAAAATTTTTCCTTGATTCAAAAGGTGAGACTTCAGATTAAGAAGCCCTGGGCACCAATTTTACTTCCCCTGGACACAGTTAGTGTCACGATAGAGAGGGAGTGGAAGCAGGTCTATTTGTCTGTGGGCTCTAACCTGGGAGACCGGGAAAAATACATTGAGGATGCCATAGAGGCATTGAGGAAAGATAATAAAATCAAGGACCTTCAGGTATCTGGTCTGATTGAGACCAAACCTTACGGGGTGGAGGACCAACCCAAGTTTTTAAATGGGGCCCTGGCCCTTAAAACCCTTTACAGCCCAGAAGAACTCTTGGAGCGACTTCATGAGATCGAGAAGGCGGGCAAGAGGGAGAGGAGCCTGCGCTGGGGACCTAGAACCATTGATTTAGATATTTTGACCTATGGGGATGAGATTATTCAGAAAGAGAATTTAACCATTCCCCACATAGAGATGCACAAGAGACTTTTTGTCCTTGAGCCCCTGCGGGAGCTGTCACCCTGGCTCCTACATCCAGTTTTACATAGAACAGTAGAAGACTTATATGAGGATTTAAAGGAGGAGTCAGATGATTGATTTATCCATTTCTAGAGCGGAAATCGACAAGATTGATAGTCAGATTGTAGAGCTCTTTGAGAAGCGTATGGAGGTTGCCAATGAGGTGGCCAAGTACAAAATAGAGACGGGAAAGCCGGTCTATGACAAGGAGAGAGAGGATCAGAAGCTTGAGAAATTAGAGGGACTGTCTCACGGAGAATTTAATGGCAAGGCAGTGCGCGAGCTCTTTAGCCAGATTATGTCTATCAGCCGCAAGTACCAATACGGTGTCCTTCCCCAGAAAGGAAGTGTGTCCAGTTTTACCAAGGTGGACAATGTGCTGTCAAAGAGCAATCCTGTAGTCTACTATTTTGGATTGCCGGGAACCCACACCCAGCAGGCCATGGAAGATGTGTTTGGCACCGAGGTTCAGGGAGTTAGTTGCCAGAGTTTTCAGGGGGTAATGGAGGCTGTGGAGTCAGGGAAGGCGGACTTTGGTGTCTTGCCAATCGAAAATTCCTCAACCGGCGGAATTACTACCAACTACGACCTGCTCCTGGATTTTTCCAATGCTATTGTGGGCCAGTATGTCATGAGAATTGACCAGTGCCTCTTGGGCCTAGAGGGCAGTTCCCTTAGTCAGATTAGGACCGTTTATTCCCATCCACAGGGCCTGTCCCAGTGCCGTAACTTTTTCAAGGATCACGGGGACATAGAAGGAGTGGAGTACGGTTCTACAGCGGCGGCGGCCAAGAAGGTGGCAGAGGATGGAGATCCTAGCCAGGGTGCTATTGCCAGCAGAAGGGCTGCCAAGGAGTACGGTTTGGTGA
>JAILSA010000273.1 GCA_024697885.1 Eubacterium sp.
TCACATCCTGCATATATACCTCTGCTTGAGACAAGGTTTCTGTTTGCAAGCAATGTACTTCCGCTACAATGAGTCTCAAAAATCTCTTTACTCTTTTCCTATATTTTCTTTTCATAAAAACCATTCCCCCTTTTCTATCTCATTGTACCACAAGACCCCTCTCCCCCTCAAGAAAGGCCCCTTGCTTTTTTTCTTGCGTTCCCCCTTGGTTAGTGCTAAAATATGTACGGTTATATCAATTTTTTTGATATCATATTTTTAATGTAAAGAGAGGTTTAAAAACTATGTCAGAAAACACGCAGCGCAGTGGCTGGCGCGAAAACAAATGGATTCGCGGCGCTATTCCAGCATTGCTCCTTCACATGAGCATCGGTACCGTTTACTGCTGGTCAATTTTTAGTCAGGAAATCGCAGACTACATTGGTTGGTCTAAGAGTGCCACGGAGTGGGCATTTAGCTTTGCCATCTTCTTCCTGGGCATGTCCGCCGCTTTCCTTGGAAACATTGTGGAAAAAGACATTCACAAGTCTTCCTTAATCGCAACCTTTTGTTTTGCAGCCGGTATGGCCGGCACCGGATTCTTCATCTGGTACGGTGGCCAGCACCAGCACAGCTTGTTAGCCCTGATTGGTATTTATATATGCTACGGCTTCATCATGGGTGTAGGACTGGGAACTGGTTATCTGTCCCCTGTCAAAACTCTGATGCTCTGGTTTGAGGACCGCAAGGGTCTGGCTACTGGACTTGCCGTTGCAGGTTTTGGAGCCGCTAAGGCTATCGCTTCTCCAATTATGACCTCCATGTTGACAGGTCTCTCCGTTGCTTCTGTTAATGGTGTTGGCGACGGTGTTTGGAAGATGTTTTTGATCCTTGCTATTGCATACTTCGTTCTCATGTTTGTGGGTCATCTCCTTCTCAAGAAGCCATCTGATTGGCATGAGCCAACTGGTGCAGACAAGGGACCTGGCATGTTCGAGGTTATTAAGTCCAAACCACTTGCCAACTACATTGGTATCTGGGTTATGTTCTATCTCAACATCACCTGTGGATTGGCCCTGATTTCTCAGGAAAAAGCTATTGTAAAATGTATCGGTTTGGCCGCATCTGTAGGTATCATCTCCACCATCTCTGCTGTATTTAACGCAGGTGGCCGCCTTGGCTTCTCCGCTATGGCAGATGGTATGAAGGACCGTAACACTGTTTACAAAATCATTTTCGCCATCTCTATTGCCCTGACCGCTCTTGTTATTTGCACCAACGGTATCACCAATGGAGAGGGAAATGTTCTTCTCATTGTCATTGTACTTTCCTTGATTTTCATGGTAAATGCAGGCTACGGTGGAGGATTCTCCAATGTTCCTACCCTCTTGTCTGACCACTATGGAATGAGCAATATTTCCGCCATCCACGGCCTCACCCTTTCCGCTTGGGGCTTCGCTGGACTCACCGGAAACCAGTTGGCTACCTGGATTGTAAACCACTTTGGAAGCTGGGTAGAGCACGGCGACGTAAAAATCAACCCAGTTGGATATCAGACAGTACTCTATGTAACTGGTATTCTCTACGTGGTTGCCCTTCTTATGTCCCTCTTCCTGGTTCGTCCATCCGACAAGGCTCTTGAGGCAAAAAAGGCAAAGAAAGCAAATAAATAATTTCTTATTTTCAAAACAAAAAGGTCGGCAGGTAAAAATTCACCTGTCGGCCTTATTTTATTTCTTACGCTTCCTCTCCTTACAAGCCTGCTATTTCCAACATCTTGTTCAACTGCTTCTCGTAACTAAATTCTCCTTCTACCTTTTTCCTTCCCGCCAGGGCAATCTCCTGACGAAGATCCTCATGGGCCAGGTAGAACAAGGCTTTTTCCACCGCATCCTCTATGCTCTCATAGAGGACCAGCTCCTGGTCTGGCACAAAGTAATCTGCCAACTCCGGCTGATAGGAGGAGAGCAAAAATCCCTGGCAGGCCATAACATCTAGGCAGCGCTGAGATATTCCACTTCGAATAATTCTAAGAGAAGGGTTAAGGTTAATTTTACTCTGCTTAAATACCTTTGGCATCTCTGTCAGATAGGAGACCCTGCCGTGAACTTTTAAGTTAGGCAAAATCTTTTTGTTTTCCTCTGACATTTTTTCCGTAAACAAGTGGGTTTCCGCCCGCTTGCTCAGAATACTCAAAATACTCATTCGGTCCATGTAGGTGACATAAGTAGCAATGGACATGGCCACCTGCTTCCAGGAAAGATGCCCCAGACTGGTCTTTTCAAAATCCTGATTAAAATCCTCTAGTACCTCTGGGGTCATAACTTCGTCTATTAAGAAACAGCCATATATTTTTTGTTGCATTTCCACCATAGCCTGAAGATATCCCCTGTTGTAAGGGCTGAGGGCCTGCCTCAACAGAGGGAGGGTGGACTCATACAAATTCCCCACCATGGAGACCTGATAGGTCTCTGGCCCAGGCTGAATCTTGTCCCAAGCCCTTGTGTCTGTCGCCAGGGGCAGATGGTAAAAATTATTCAGACCCTGGCCCCTATAGGAGGCCGCCTCCACTCGGTCAAAAAGAAAGAAAAAATTGGTATCATAATCCAGGTCCTGGTTGGTAGCCAGATTCAAGGGGGAGTCGTAACTCCATCCCAGGTAGGGAATCCCCAAACTGTGACAGACCCTGGCCACAGGCGGCCAAATATTGACAGTAAATACCCCTTGGGGTTTTTCCTTTTCTATGGCCTTTTTTAAGAGGGCCTCCTCTTGGGTTTCCACATAATTATCTACTGGTGTAGAACATCTATATTTCACTACCTGATGCCCCATCCCCTCCAACTTTTCCACTATGGTCTGGTAGGTATAGGATATAAAATTTTCTATAGCAAATATCTTCAATTATGTCTCCTCCTGTCTCTTCAAATGCATCCCATCATTTTCTTATATTTTACCATTTACATCCACAAAGGTAAACAAAAAGCTCCCTGCCCGGTTCTTATTTCCCGGGCAAGAAGCCTTACATATTGCCTATAAAATTATGGCTTATTTTTCAAAGTCATATGGCTCTGCATTGAGAACAGGAAGGCCGTTGGCATCCCAAGTTACCTTTCTCAAATGAGCACTTCTACATGGATCGTAGAGTGGATCTCCACCTGCATGCTCACATTTTCCTTCAAAACACTTTTTTGATCTTGAGTGGTATACAAAGATTGGATTGCCATCCTCATCCTCGGTAAAGGAGTTATGGCCTGGGCCGTACTCATCTACCAAATTCTCAGATGCCAGGGCAGGTGTTGCCTGCTTGGTCCAAGAAGACTTGGTCATGAGATCAGAATCCTCATCTGCGTAGAGATAACCAATACAGTACTCAGGGCCTGTTGCTGATGCAGAGAACGCCACAATAACTTTTCCGTCGTGGTGAATAACGGATGGTCCCTCGTTTACAGGAATCGTTACCTTCTCCCAGTAGTACTCAGGTTCAGAAATCATAACGGACTTGGTAATCAGCTTCCATGGCTCTGCAGGATCCACCTGACCCATATAGAGTTTGGAGAGACCGCCATTTTTCTTTTCTGCCCAGATTACATAGGATTTTCCCTTGTTTTCAAAATAAGTCATATCCAGGGAGAATCCGCCGAAAGAATTATCTCCCGTAGCCTTTTGGAATTTTCCTTTTTCTACCCAGCTGTCTGCGTAAGGGTCAGAACCTTCACACATCAAAACATTACAGTCAATGTGGAATTTATCACTTGCACTGTCGCTGGCCGCAAAATACATATACCACTTGCCTCCGATGTAGTGCATCTCTGGTGCCCAAATATGACGGAAACATGCTGTGCTGTCTGCCTGATTCCAAATCACCTTCTCCTCAGCATCCTTCAAGCCACTTAAGGTCTTGGAACGGCGGAGTACAATTCTATCATAACCAGAAGTATCATTTGCTCCGTACATAGGATAGGAAGCTGTGAAATAATAGTAACCGTCGTCTGCCTTAACAATGTATGGATCTGCGCGATCCGCAATAAAGATTTTTGACTCTTGTCCCTTATCCACTACTGCATCTCCTTTTGTCTTCTCATAAATATCTGCAACCTCTGCCTCAGTCTTGGCGGAGCTAAATACCTGAACTTCTCGAACAAAGCCTCGGAAGGTTTCGTCTGGATAGGAGGACCTACCAATGTAAGCAGCCAAATCAGTTCCAAAGCTGGAGAAAGATCTGGAAAGTTCCGTTGTGGCAATCTTGCTTCCGTTGCAGTAGGTGGTCATCTGATTTGGCTCAACAACAGCCACGAAGTGATTCCACTCTGTACCAGTCTTTGGTCCGGCCACATTGAGATTAGCTCTTGTTCCGCCTACTCCTACCTCTGTGTTGTAAGGAGCAGTTGTATTCTCTGTGTTTGTAAATACACATTTCAGAGATCCAGATGGATTGGTAGGGTTGAGCAACCAATAAGATACTGGCATATTTTCTGTAGTTCCCACAAACATTGCACTGGTATTAATTGATCCGCTGTAGTCCTTTGCCCAGATAGAAATAGTAAAGGTATCTCTACCTGCAAAAACATCAGCAGGCAGGTTAATGTAATCTCCACTTCCATCTAAGTAGATAGAATTGTTATCGCGGAGTGTTGGATTTACACCTACCAGGCTGGCATCATTGTTCTTTCCAGACTGGTCTAAAAGGGTGGTTCCATCTTCAGATGTTTTCATGTCATAATGAATCAGCTCGTCTGTTGCCACATTGGCCTGACTTGTGGCCGTAGGCTGTGGACTTGCTGTCACTGTAGTTTCTGTGGTAGTAGTGGTAGTAGTAGCCTTTTTACTTACCTTAACTGTAATTTTTTTCTTA
>JAILSA010000017.1 GCA_024697885.1 Eubacterium sp.
ATACAAGGAAGATGTAGCATGGTTCCTGAATGGCTGGACTGGATTCTCATGGAGGCAAGCCGCACAGGTAGTAAAGCTTGCTGACAAAAAGATGTGGCGAGAGGCAGAGCCATTGAAGCATTTCTATCTTAACCAGGGGATGGATAACGGCTTCAGTGAGTCAGAACTGAACAGCATCTGGGACTCATGGTTTGGCAGGGACAAACCCTTCCTGAGTATGGCGGAGGCTGCCGGTGATGCATATATATCCGTAGTCTTGGCGAGATTGAAGAAGGACTACCCCGAGGAGTTTGGAAAAGCCTCAAAAAATTTCATCTAACGTTATATTATAAAGGAACAGAGTATGAGCAATCAAGAACAAACAAGTGGCAGAGTGGAGAAATGCTGTCAAAAATTAGGTCGTTTCATAGGCGAGTATGCATATAAGGTGTTGCATCCTCGGTACTGGATATGGTCTATATTCCACTCTGAGTGATATGACTTATTTGAGTTTGATGGGAGCCTGAGGATACTATTGAAACAGTGAGGGGTACTGGCTACGAGTTTTGGCGTACAGCCATAGCGAGGCATGGGGACTGTGCTCACGTGCAATAAAAAGAGGTGCGATGGCGTTATATATAAGTAAAGGAAAATCAATATGAAAATCCTTGGAGCCTGCCGGCTCTGAAATAAAGAATATTAAGAGAAACAAATTATCATAATAAGTCATAATTGTTATAATTATTATGAAGAAACTCCTGATAAGTCTGGTACTTGTTGTAATAATTATGCTGGTTGCCGTAACGGGTGGCAGCTATTATATGCTCAGTTTTTCGCTGGCGCCCGATACAGCAAGGACGGACACTGCACTATGTTTCATGCAGCTGACAGAGAAACACCCGGAGGTGGGCTCTTGGCTTGACAGCCTGAAGGCAAACAATGCTTTGAGAGATACCTTCGTCAACATGCCCCGAGGAGAGCGCCACCATGCATATTTCATACGGCATGAAGACAAACGACCTGTTGCCGTTGTGCTGCATGGCTGGCGTGACTGCGCCATAGACTTCATGCATATAGGACGCATATATGAGCATATGGGCTTTAACGTGCTGATGCCTGACTTGCATGCGCACGGGCTCAGCGAGGGTGATGCCATAGAGATGGGGTGGAAGGAACGTCATGACGTGATGCACTGGATTTGCGTTGCTTCAAGACTGTTTAACGCTAACGACTTTGTGGTGCATGGTGTCTCCATGGGTGCGGCAACGGCAATGAATCTGTCGGGCGAGAAGATGCCTGCATGTGTGAAGGATATACGGTTTGTAGAAGACTGCGGCTACACAAGCGTATGGGATGAGTTCAGCTACGAGCTCAAGGAGCAGTTTTCGCTGCCTCCGTTCCCGCTGATGTACACCACGTCGCTGCTTTGCAAACTGAGATATGGGTGGTCTTTCGGCGAGGCTGCACCGCTTGAGCAGGTGAAGCGCTGTCGTTATCCTATGCTTTTCATACACGGTGGCAACGATACTTTCGTTCCCACGCGCATGGTGCATCCTCTTTACCAGGCTAAACAGGGCGAGAAGGAACAGTGGATTGCGAAGGACTCTGAGCACGCTATGTCATACACTGACCACACCGACGACTACGTAAAGCATATTAAGGGGTATTACTGGACGGGGAAATGACACCGCAAACTTTTACTACCACAGATTTTTTAACTACCACAGATTACATGGATTGACAGGATTGACTTTTCGACAACGGATTAAGGCGGATTACGCGGATTACAAGGATTTCTGTTTCTTAACGGGATGAGTCCTAAACGCTGGTGAGTCTTAACCACGAATTTACACTGATTTGCACGAATCTGCCATCTTGAAGAAATAATTTGTGTCTATCCGTGTCCATTCGTGGTTACGGAAAACGAACACGAATCTTACTAATCTACACGAATTTGCAGGGTTGAAAAATATTCGGGGAATTCGGAATTCTTGCGTCCCTACGGTAGCCGCTCGAACTTGTTCGCTTTGCTAGCAAAGAAGCGTCTCCTTACGTCGCCGAACGCGGGACCAAAAATTCCTGGACGACCACAGATTACATAGATTACAAGGATTTTGCTTCTTAATGGGATGAGTCCTAAACGCAGGTGACTCTTAACCACGAATTTACACTGATTTGCACGAATTACTATCCGGAAGAAAATTTTGTGTCTATCTGTGTCTATTCGTGGTTACAAAAGAATTCGGAAAATCTCTTTTCTCTTTTCTCTTTTTTAGTATAAAGGAAAGAGACCACGCGAACGGTGATAGTATCGTTGGCGTGGTCTCTGGGGGATG
>JAILSA010000057.1 GCA_024697885.1 Eubacterium sp.
CATCCAGACAGAAGTTGGACTTCTCTGTCAGGCTGAAGTAGTGGGACCTTCCGCCGCCCATGGCCACCTCCCTCTCGTACTCGGAGTAGGTTGGGCCGATAATCAGGGCCTTGGATGGGTGGGTGATTTGGATAAAGAGGGAAATCAGCTCCGTAGACCCGTTTCCCACCACAATATTTTCCAAAGAGGTGCCGGCGTATTCGGCGATGCACTTGCGCAGGGAGGTGTACTCTCTGTCCGGATAGCTGGTGATGGCATCAATGTGGTCCGTCAGGCTCTGGCGAAGTCGGTAGGAGACTCCCAGGGGATTTACATTGGCGGAAAAACTGATGATATTCTCTTTTTTTATGCCGTATATAGATTCGATTTTCTCCAGGTCGCTGCCGTGAAAATGTTCTTTTGCTTTCATGGAAAAACACCTCGTTTTTTATTTTTTTACCATTATAGCACAGGGGGGAAGTTCGTCAAATAAAAAGTGGGGTTTTTGGAGGCCAAGGTTTGCCTAAAGCACGATAAAATGCTATACTATAGAATTGAGTGAAAATGCAAACACCAAGAAGTGAGGTCGCTAATGAAGGAAAAGGTTTTGGCCCTGGCCAAGGGCGAATTTACATATGAGACACCTAAGCTTATGGTCGAGCCAGATCTGGTTCGGTTGGAGGTTGAGGCAGGCTCTAGTCGGACTGCCAATCTTACGGTTTACAACAGCAAGGGAAGCAAGGTAAAGGGATTTGCTTCCGTCAGCCACACCGAGCTCAATTTTCTTCCAGTCTTTAACGGGGAGAAAAATGTTTTGGATCTGGAAATCGACGGCAGGGGCAAGCAGGCAGGTGAGTCCATTAAGGGCGTAATCACCTTTGTTACTGACTGCGGGGAGAAGGAGATTCCATACGAAATCAGTTTTGTGGCTCCAGCCCTTCGCACCAAGCTTGGCACCACAATTGACGATTATTACAAGCTTCAACAGCTTATTTTAGAATATCCTGAGGAGGCCATGGAGGTTTTTCGTTCAGACAAGTTCCGGGAGGTTTTTCTCTATCGGGACGAGATGGGAGAGATCCTCTACAACCGCCTGACTGAGAACAATCCCAAGCTCCAGGGGGCAGAGGAATTTTTGGTTACCATGGGCAAGAAGGAGGCGGTGAGCTTCCGGGTCAAGCACCTGCCATCAGCTAGTGGCAAAATTGTCTACTACCAGGTGGAGGAGACGGATATGGAGGACTCCCTTCAGGTCCGGATTAACAAAAAGGGTGACCAGGTAATCCGGGTCAGGGCTGAGGGAGATTTTATTGAGATAGAAAAACACCTCTTAGAGACTCGAAAGTTCAAGGAAGGAAAATTTGATTTTGACTACAAAATTCTGGCGGACAAGGTGGGCCAGGGCATTCGCCGAGGCAGCATTGTCTTTGAGTCCAACTTCCAGCGCCAGGAGATTGTCATAGAGGTCCACAATGTGATTGGGGCCAAGGAGAGAAAGATTGAGAGGGCCAAGAGACAGGCTTTCGCCCTGCTGGTGCGCAACCACCTTGACTTTAGAGAGGGCAAGGTTAGCCAGGACCAGTACAGGGGATTTTTGACCAAAAACCGGGCTGTCATCGAGAAGATTTTTCCGGGGAAAAAGCTTCTGGTAGACGGCTATATGGCTGTGGTTCTCAAGAAGGAAAAGGAACTGTTAGCCTTTTATCAAAAGACGGAAAATCTCAAGGCACCGGAGGAGGGGGCTCTCCTGGAGGAAGTGGAGACCTACCTTCTGATTCAGTATATTAAGTACCTGGTCAAGGAGCGAGGAGAGGACAGGGAGGCCTTGTCAAATCTTTTGGAGACCTATGAAAACAAGGGATATGCCAGTCGCTACCTCTTTCTCCTGGGCTTAGAGGTCCACGCCAAGTATGACATGGACCAGTGGCTGATTCAGGACCTGAGGGACCAGATTGAAAAGGGCAGTGCCAGTCCTTATTACTATTCTAAGCTGGTATCTTGCTTTGAGAAAAACCACCAGCTTTTGTTGGAGCTGGACCACATATCTCTGGCGGCTGTCCACTACGGATTCAAGCAGGATTTGATTTCCGAGGAACTAGCGGTGAATGTGGCTTATCTGGCCCACCACGCCGGGGACTTTGACGAGCTTCTCTACCAGGTTTTGACAGAAATCTATGACAGCTACCAGATCGAGGAGGCCCTGGTGGCAATCTGTGAGATGGTGATTCGAAGCCAGCGCAGGAGCCATAAGTATTTTAAGTGGATGGAGTTGGGTGTGGAAAAACACCTGAGAATCACGGATCTCTACGAGTACTATATGTACACTATGGACGAAAAGACCATGGTCAATCTGCCAGAGGCTGTCCTGTCCTACTTCCAGTACGAAAATCACATGACAGATAGAAACAAGTGCTTTTTGTACGCCTATATTGTAAGCAAAAAAGAGACTATTCCCGACTATTACAACCTCTATGAGGCCAATATCAGGGAGTACGCCATAGAGCAGATAAAGAGACACAAAATCAACCGGGAGTTGGGACTGATTTATGCAGATGTCCTGACTCAGATGGATATTCCGGAGGATGTGTCGGCGGAGCTGCCATATATTATGTTCCGGGAGCAGATTACCTGCGACAATCCCAAGATGGAATCTCTTGTAGTGGTCCACCGGGAGTTGAACCAGGAGACCACCTATCCCCTTCAGGATGGCAAGGCCAGAGTCAATGTCTATACTGGCGATGTGGCCTTCCTCTTTGTGGACCGAGAGGGCCACTACCACGGGGGAACCGTTTCCTACTCCAGAGAAAGGTTACTGCCATTGGATGATTTTTCCCTGGATTTGTGTGGACTTGGCATTGAAAACTACGGCCTGACCTGTCATGTGGCAGCAAGGACTCTCAGGAAGTCAAAACTGTCAGACTTGGAGGTTAAGGTCCTGGAGGAGGCTCTGGCCAAAGCTTATTTCCGGCCAAAATCCACAGGTAGGATTCACAACTGCCTCTATGAGTACTACAAGTCCAAGAAGAAGGCCCAGAGCATGATGCCTATTGTGGAGGCCATGGACATGGAGGGGGTCAAGGTCAAAAAGTTGGGAGAAATCGCCAGCTTCTGTCTCCGTCACGGCATGTATGAAAAGGCGGAGGCCATTCTCATGAAGTACGGAATCAGGGACTGTGACCACCAGGCTCTCCTGGCTTTAATCCAGCATCTGGAAAGAATCGGAAAGGATGATTTTTCCCCTTACCAGCTCAAATGGTGCGAGTTTCTGTACGATGAGAGATGCTATGACAAGTCAGTTTTGGACTATTTGATGAAATATTATATGGGCAGCACCCGGAAGTTGACGGGGATTTTCAAGCGCTGCCAGGCCCTGCCAAACCAGGAGATGGACGATGGCAGCAAGGAAAAGGTTTTGGGTCAGGTGCTCTTTACCAATGCGGATCCACTGCCTTACACAGACCTCTATCTGGACTACCACAAGAACGGCAAGAACCGGATTTTGGTCAAGGCCTTTTTGTCCCACTGCGCCTACGAGTACCTGGTGGGCCGCTTAGAGCCGGGTCAGGAATTAAAGGAAAAAATTCAAAAAGAGGCCTACTATGTCAAGGATGATGTGATGATTTTGGCCCACCTCTACTCCTGTGCCAAGACCCACAGCCTGACGGACAGAGAGAAGGAATTTGTGGAAATCAGCCTGGAGAAGTTTGCCGGCGAGGGCAGGATTATGTCCTTTATGAAGGATTTTGCCGGAAGACTTGAGGTCCCATATGAGATTGAAAATCCTGCCATTGTCCAGTACATGACAGGCAGTGCCAAGAGCGTGGAACTCCACCTGGAGAAAAAGGATGGAAGCTGCGAAATCCTTCCTATGCGCCAGGTATTCCAGGGAATTTTCACCGCTGCTCTTCTCCTCTTTGAGGGAGAGGTGCGAAAGGGCTTTATCCAGGAGGTGGAGTCCGGCAAGAAGACGGATACCTTCACTATTGTCAGTGATATTCGGGGCAAGACAGAGGGAAGCTTCTTCCAAATGCTTGACAGCATTCAGGCCGCCAAGAGGGCAGGCAGGGAGGAGGAGTGTCAAAAACTCCTCAGGCAGTATGAGACCAGACAGAAGGCAGCCAATGAGCTGTTTGAGATTAGATAAGGGAGGTAACTAGGATGAACGAGCGGAAGTTGCTGCTTGGACTGGACCTGGGAGACCGGTTTTCCCAGCTGGCGGTTTTTGACCCCCAGCGAATGGAGGCAGAGCTCTTGGAGGTCACAGAGGAAAATCCAGAGGGTTTTATTGAGACCAGTGTCTCCTTGAACCAGCAGGAGATAATTCGAGATTTTATGCCCAAGCTCCGCCGGGGACAGGCAGTAATCCTTGATGGCAAGGAGGCGTCCCCCGTCAATGTTATGGCTTACTTTTTGCGTAAGACCCTGGCCTTGACCAAGAAAAAATATCCTAGGGATATGATAAAAAAACTGGTAGTGACTATGGATAAAACCAGTCCCCAGTTGATTACACTGATTTACGAGGCCCTGGAAAAACTGGGAATCAGCAAGGACAGGGCCATGGTAATAAATCACAAGCAGTGTTTTGCCTACTTTGTTCTCTACCAGAAGAAGGAACTCTGGATCAATGATGTGGGAATGTTCGACTACCGGGATGGGGAACTCTCCTACTACCAGCTCCAGCTAGACCGCCGCAAAACACCGACCCTGGTGGCTGTTAAGCGCAGGGAATTGAAGGATGCGGCAGAACTAATGGCCCAGGATGAAAACCACAGCGGCATACTCTTTGAAAATGTGGTGACAGGCCTGATTCACAAGCAGATTCTCTCCAGCCTCTTTATGACGGGAAATGGCTTTGACGCCCCATGGTCCGAGGACATTTTTCGGAGACTCTGCGTGGGCAGGAGACTTTTTCACGGCAATAACCTTTTTGTCAGCGGGGCCTGCTATGCCGCCAAGGAATTGGGAGACAAAAAGAGGTTAGAGGACTTTATGCTCATGGATGACGATATGGTCAACAGCAAAATCAGCATGGAGGCCTATCGAGACGGAAAATACGAGGAGATTACCCTGGTAAAGGCCGGGGAGCCCTGGTATCAGGTGAGTCGGGACCTGGATTTGATTCCCGATGGAGACGAAGAGCTCTGCCTTAGAATCGTCAATGTTTTTACCAAGGCGGAGAAGAAGATTTTGGTGGAATTGGAGCCGGTATTGGGAAGGACAAATCGCCACTGCCGCCTGTCCATGAAGCTTTTGTTCGCAGATGCCAATACCTGTGTCCTGACCATGAGGGATTTGGGATTTGGAGAGGACTATCCTACCTCCAACCGCATCTGGGAAAAGACCATTCGACTCAGTTAGGAGAGGAGAGATTACATGTTTATCATTTGTCAGGGAAAACTTGCCAAGGAGCCATATCTTATGCCCTTTGTGGACAAGGCTTTTTACTCCCTGGAGGAGCTTTGCGCCTACCTCTATGAAAATATATACAGTATCAATGTAGAGTTTTTCCAGTCCTCTCTGGCGGATTGGCTAGAGGAGGAGACGGACAATGGCGCCCTGGCCAAAAAGTTGAGATACGCCCTAGAACAAGGGCCTTCCCTCAAGGATTTGGTGGTTCTTCTCCTGTGTGGCTGTGACTACTACAAGGAAGATGAAATTCGCAAGCTAATTGTGATTATGGACGGAATTGCCAACCTGCCCCTTCACCAGAAGAGGAAAATCAAGGCGGACAATTTCTTGCGGGCCGGCCGTTATGGCAAGAGTCTCTTGGAGTACCGAAGACTTCTGCACGGTGGCCTGGCCATGAATTTTTCCACAGAGGAATATGGGGACCTTTTGCACAACCAGGGAATCGCCCATTTCCACACCTCCTCCTTTGTCCGGGCGGAGAAGGATTTCAAGGAGGCCTATGCCCGCAACGGGGCCAAGTCTTCCCTCAAGCACTATTTGTGGACCCTGCTGATCCAGGACAAGGAGAAACTTTTTGCCGAGGAGGCCATCCATTATGGAATCAGTCCTGAGGAGGCCAAGGCCATCCGCCTTCGCTATGTGGAGGCCACAGCCAGGGTGGAGTTTAGCGGGGACAGCAGTCAGGAAAAATTGGAGCAGTACGGGGCGGAGCTCCGTCAGGCCTTTGCATTTTAGATTAGGAGGTAGCCGTGGGCTTTTTTGACCTTTTTAAAAACAAGAAAAAGAGCATAGAGGACCAGCCTCAGACCCAGGAGACCCAGGTGGATCGCCAGATTAAGGAAGAGGTCAAGGTGGAGAAGGAAAAGGTGGACCTGACCAAGGCAGGGGACCGAATCCGTTACATCGAGAGGCTTCACGAGTCCATCCAGGAGGCCAGACGCCAGTGCCAGGAAATCAAGTTTGAGTACGGCAGGGTCACCTCTTTTCTCAAGGATATTCAGATTATCGACCAGGCCCCACCGGAGGAAAAGCAGGATATTTATACCTCTGCCTTTCGCATTGTGGAGCTCCTTCGGGTGAGACAGGATTTACAGAAAAAAAGGTACAAGATGACCGATGCCCAAAAGAGGGCCTTAGAGATTTATGAGGACAGCGCGGCAGAGGACATTAAGAAACTTTTGGAATATGAGGACTACCAGATTAAGATCAAAAATGACCTCAGGCAGTTGAGCGCAGAGAAGGCCATGCTCCTTCAGGATAAGGACACCATTCTCCGCAACCAGAGGAACCTAAAATCCATCAGTAAGATTTTGATTTTCATCCTCTTGGCAGCAGGCAGCATGCTCCTGCTCTTGCTCTTTGCCTTTAAGGTGGATATTGCCATGCCTTTTGTGGCCACATCGGCCTTCGCCTTTATTGTGGCGGCCATGATTTTAAATGAGGCCAGGAAAAACCGGATTGACATGGTGATTACGGAAAAAAAGGCCAATCGGGCTATTTCCCTCAGCAACAAGGTGAAGATTAAGTATGTCAACAACGTCAAGGCCCTGGATTACATTTGCCTCAAGTACGAGGTGAGAAGTGCCACGGAGCTAGACTTCGTCTACGGTCAGTATCTCAAGGCCAAGAGGGAGTGGGAGAAGCAGAGGGAGAGCACCAAGGAAATTAATGAAAACAATGCTATTTTGATTTCAGAGCTCAGACGACTGGGTGTCAAGGACTGCGAGATCTGGTTTAACCAGGCCGTGGCTCTGGTGGACCCAAGGGAGATGGTGGAGGTTCGCCATGCCCTCAATGTCAGAAGGAGGGCTCTGAGAGAGCAGTTAGAATACAATACACAGATTATGGAGGATTGCCTGGCAGAGCTTGAGCTTATTCGGGAAAAAAAGCCAGAGTATGCCATGGATGTGGAGAGAGTTTTGGGAGGTTATTCCCTCTTGAAGGAAGTTGTTAAGGAAGGAAAGGAAGATTAAATGAAACCAGAGGTTGATTACACTTTATATGTTTGCACGGACCGGGATATTATGTCCACAGACCGCCTGGAGGAGGCGGTGGAACTGGCCATCAAGGGAGGGGCCAGCGTAATCCAGCTCAGGGAGAAGGACGCCACAGCCAGGGAGTTCTACGAATTGGCCCAGTCCATTAAGGTAATTACAGATGCCTATGAGATTCCCCTGATTATCAACGACCGCATGGACATTGCCCTGGCAGTTCACGCCGACGGTGTCCACCTGGGCCAAAAGGATGTCCCTGTTCAGGCGGCCAGAGATGTGCTGGGACCGGACCGGATTGTGGGTGCTACAGCCAACACGGTGGAGGACGCCATAGAAGCCTGGAAGTCTGGAGCCGACTATCTGGGTGTGGGAGATGTTTTTGGTTCTTCCACCAAAAATGACACCACAGGAGTTACCATGGAAACCCTGGATGCCATTTGTCAGGCCGTGGAAATCCCGGTGGTTGCCATTGGGGGAATTGACCACGAAAATATCCGCCAGCTAAGAGACACTAAAATCGCCGGCGTAGCGGTGATTTCAGCAGTTCTTGGACAGGCGGATATAACAGAAGCTGCAGAGAGCCTTATTGCAAATTTTCGAGGATAGTTTCTGGAATTCGCAGGTTTCCCACTCCCCGACCTAATTCAATGTCAGGTTTGTTGGAGCCGTGGAAGTCGCTTCCTCCTGTGTAAAAAAGTCCGTACTCGCGGGCCAGGCCGCGAACGAAGGCCTCGTCATTTCCCTTGTTGCGGGAGTACATGGCCTCGAGACCGCGAATGCCGGATTTTATCAGGCGCTCAATCAGGGAGCGGAGCTGAGTTTCATCTAGTTTATAGAGCAGAGGGTGTGCCAAAACAGGTATGCCACCTGCTTTTTTTATGGCCTCAATGCCCTCTTCCGGAGTCAGGTACTTGCGGCGGACAAAGTAGGGTCCGTCCTCGGCCAGGATTTTTTTGAAGGCAGAAGGAATGTCAGGAATGACCCCCTTCTCCAGGAGAAATCTGGCGAAGTGAGCTCTGGTCAAAATAGTATTTGGATACTTTCCTACCAGGTCTTCATAGGTAATTGGATAGCCGGCTTTGTTAAGGTTTTCACACATCTTGACATTGCGGTTGTCCCTCTCATCTGCCGCCATCTGCAGGGTGGCAATAAGGTCTGGGTCCTGGTAGTCTAGCTGATAACCCAAAATGTGGATTTCCTTAGGTTTACCCGGCGCCAGGTCGTATTCACAGGAAATCTCCACTCCCGGAATAACCTGAAGGGGCTTGCCCTCGGCGGCCTTGATGGCCCTTCCCACCCCGGCTACGGTGTCGTGGTCTGTGACGGCAATGGTCACCAGGTCCTTGTCTATGGCCATATCAACAAGCTGCTCCGGTGTAAAAGTTCCGTCAGAGCAGACGGAGTGAACATGTAAATCGATATATTTCATATTAGAATTCCTACCTTTGTGCTTGATTTCTTATACGTCTATTATGATAGCATAAGGGATTTTTTTCATCAAGAAGAGCTTTTCTCAATAAGCAGGTGGAAAAACCCCCAAAAATGTGATAATCTTATAGGGACGCAAAAGCAGAATGGAGGTTTTTTATCTTGAAGGAAAAATGGATCAAATATTCCCCAATCCCAGCGGCTCTGGCCATTGGCTTTGTGCCATTGATCACCACAGCCAAGCGCTACGAGACGGGGTTAACCGGTTATAAATGGTTTAGTTCAGCCATGGAAAAATCCCTGGACATTTTCTTGTACTACAAGGCCCAGGCCCTGATTATCCTGGCTTTTCTTATGTTTTTTGCCGCAGTGATCGGCCTGACTTCTCAGCAGACCCTAAAACTGGAGGGCAAGAAGCTTCTTTCTATAGAAATGATATTTGCAGGGGCCTACCTGGTCCTGTCCCTATTGTCCGCAGCTCTCTCTGAGTTTGGAAGCGTGGCCTTTACAGGGGGCTACGAGCAGTGGGAGGGCTTTACGGTTCTTTTGGCCTATGTGATTCTCATGGCCTATGTCTACCTGGTGGTGGACAGCGACCAGGCAATTTTTGGCATCTGTCGGGCCATCATAGCCGGCAGCCTGGTCTGCGGTGGAATCGGGGCTTTCCAGTACCTTCACCTGGACTTTTTTAAATCCAGCCTGGGCTCCTGGTTCATGAATCTCTTTATGAAAAAATCCCTGAACTTCAGCTTTAATTTTCCAGAGGGTCAGTCCTATGCCACCCTCTATAATCCCAACTATATCGGGTCTTATGTGGCTCTGGTAATGCCGATTCTTCTCTTTGTGGTTTTTGTCCAGTGGGGCAAAATCTCCAAGCTCTGGCAGGTCCTCGCCATTGTCAGCACCTGTTTTAACTTTGTTTCCCTGGTGGGATCTCAGTCACTGACAGGAGCGGTGGGCCTGGTGGTCTGTGCAGTTTTTGCCTTTGTCTACCTCCTGCCACAGATTATTGACAAAATCGGTGGCAAGATGTTGGGAGCTCTCACTGGAGTCTGCCTGGTATTTTTCCTGATTTTTGCCCTGGTTTTCCCGGAGAGACTTGAGAGCGCAACCAAGAAGCTCTTTAAGCCAAACAAGGACAGCCACACCATTGAAAAAATGATTACGGACAAGTCGGGTGTGGAGATCACTACGATTTATGACGAGACCATAAAACTTACCATGGACGGGGAAAATTTTGCCTTGACAGATGCCAAGGGCCAGAACCTGGTATTGGAGCAAAATGCCAAGGACGGGGGCATGCAGGTCAAGGGCTCTGACAGCCTCAGTGACTTGAGATTTTTCGGGACTACAATCAAAGTAGAGGACAAGGCGGTGCCTGCTGTTCAGGTTCAGACCCGCTACAATTATAAGTCCTGGTACATCTGTCAGCAGGGCGGTTCCTACAAGCTCTGCAACGCCTTTGGCCAGCTGGACAACCTGGTGGAAATCCCTGCCGTGGGCTTCGAGGACAACCTTCACTTCGGAGACAAGCGAGGATATATCTGGTCTAGAACCTTCCCTCTTTTGAAGGACAGAATCCTTTTGGGAAGTGGCCCAAATACCTTTACAGAGGTCTTCCCAAACAACGACTATGTGGGAATGAATAACCTGAATTATTATGGTTCCACAGTGACAAAGCCTCACAATATGTACCTGCAGATCTGGGTTCAGACGGGACTGATTTCCCTCATCGCCTTCCTGCTCTTAGGAGGTTTCTATGTGATTAAGAGTCTGATTCTCTACTGGAAGCGTCCGCTTGTGACCTTCAAGGAGGGCTTAGGCGTGGCGGTTATGATTTCTGTCATGGCCTACCTGGTGACAGGCATCGCCAACGACTCCACGGTGGCTGTTGCGCCGGTATATTGGGGATTGTTGGGACTGGGGCTTGCCCTTAACCGGATGAATAGAAAAAAACCTATTGACAAGGACAATGAGGTGTGATAAGATATATCTCGTTGACGCGGGTGTAGTTCAATGGTAGAACACTAGCCTTCCAAGCTAGATACGTGGGTTCGATTCCCATCACCCGCTTTTTTGATACAAAAAAATGACAAGCCCCTAGGGATGACTTCATCTCTGGGGGCTTTTGACAACAGTTTTCCCTTAGAAAGAGGTGTTACTATGAAGGTTTTATTGGTTGGAATCAATGCCAAGTACATCCACACCTGCTTAGCGGTGCGAAGTCTCTACGCCAACGCCGGCCCCTACCAGGACATGGTGGAGTTTGCGGAGTACACCATCAACCACAGCTGCAGCGAGATTTTTGCCCCTATTTACCAGGCCAAGCCGGACGTGGTGGGTTTTTCCTGCTACCTCTGGAACATCGACTACATAAGAAGTCTGTCAAGGGATTTGAAAAAAATCCTGCCGGGCCTAAAGATCCTTGTGGGAGGACCTGAGGTCAGCTACAATCCCAAGGGATTTTTGACTGAAAATCCAGAGGTAGATTTGGTGATTTTGGGAGAGGGGGAGGTGACCTTTAGGGACTATCTCGCCCACCTGAGTGGCCAGATTTCAGATTTGTCCACCATCCCGGGCCTTTTTTACCGCCAGGGGGATTCCTTTGTTCAGACAGAGGCCAGGCAGGGCATGGACATGGATGATTTGGTTTTTCCCTACGACAGCCTTGAGGGCCTGGAAAACCATATTCTCTACTACGAGTCCATCCGAGGCTGCCCTTTCCGCTGCAGCTACTGCCTATCTTCTATAGAAAAAAGCGTGAGAATTAAGAGTCCGGAAAAGACCAAGAGGGAGCTGGACTTTTTTATCAGACACAAGGTGCCCCAGGTCAAGTTTGTGGACAGAACCTTTAACTGCAACAGGGACTACGCCTACGAGATTTGGAAGTACATTGGGGACCAGGACAACGGTGTCACCAATTTTCACTTTGAGATCGGGGGAGACCTTTTGAGGGAAAAGGATTTTGAACTCCTAAAAACCTTTCGACCGGGGCTGGTTCAGTTTGAAATCGGGGTCCAGTCCACCAATCCGGACACCATAAAGGCCATTCGAAGGACCATGAATCTTGACACTTTGAGGGAGAGTGTGGCCAGAGTGCGCCGGGGAGGAAATATCCACCAGCACCTGGATTTGATTGCGGGCCTGCCCCATGAGGATTATGAGACCTTTCGCCGGTCCTTTAACCAGGTCTATGCCATGAAGCCTGACCAGTTTCAGCTGGGATTTTTGAAGGTCCTTGAGGGCTCTTACATGAAGGAGATGAAGGAGGAATACCAGGCCAAGTTTAGTTCGGCGCCGCCTTATGAAGTTTTTTCCACCAAGTGGCTGCCCTATGAGGATGTGCTGAAACTCAAGGAAGTGGAGGAAATGGTGGAGGTCTACTATAACAGCTTTCAGTTTTCCGCCAGCCTAGCCTACCTAGAGGGATTTTTTGAGTCGGCCTTGGCCCTCTAAAAGGGGCGGGGAGGTTATTACGGCCAAAGGGCCATTTTTGCTTGAAGGCAGACAAGAATAAGGGGAAAGAGAATC
>JAILSA010000190.1 GCA_024697885.1 Eubacterium sp.
AGCTTAAAGGATGTAGATATTGCTTTTAAGGAACCGGAAGGTGACGATGAGGCTGTCATGAAGGATGTGTTAAGTCGGTAGGAGGTAATATGTTTCGCTTAGTTAACATTACAAAAAAATATTCGGTTGCAGATGTAGAAACCGTAGCCGTAAATAATGTAAGTAAAGAAATTAAGAGTGATACAGTTGCCATTGTAGGGAGGTCTGGCTCAGGCAAGACCACCCTACTTAATTTGTTGAGCACAAACGACAATGTAACGAGTGGCGACCTGTATTACAATGACCTTAATTTGGTGGAATTAAATGAGAGAAAAAAGGAAGAATTGAGATTGAGTAAGTTTGGCTTTGTCTTTCAGCATTTTGAACTTATTCCTTCTTTAAATGTTCATGACAACATATTTTTTCCGGTGATTTTTGCCAAGAAGGAAATCGATAAAGAGTTTTATGATTATCTTATGACCAGTCTAGAGATTAAAGAATTTGAAAAAAAGATGCCTTATCAGCTGTCGGGTGGACAGCAGCAGCGCGTCTCTATAGCCAGGGCGCTGTTGGGAAAACCGGAGGTTGTATTTGCAGATGAGCCTACAGGTAGTCTCGATCGATTGAGCGGGGAAAATGTAATGGACTTGCTTTTTAGCCTGCGCAAGGAGACTAACAGTAAGCTGATTTATGTAACTCATAACAAGGAGATTGCAGAGCTGGCAGATGAAATAATTGAGCTGGATGATGGGAGCATTGTGGGATGAAGAAAAATCGAATACTAAATAAGTGCTTTTTCAATAGTAAGGGTTATATGATCTTATGCTTCCTTACGGTGGTAGCCTGCTTTTTTTCCATGTGCTATTACAATGTAATGAATGAGACCTTGAGTAAGATGGAATTGATAAAGACTATTAATACATATGGCGAATATCATTTTATGGTTAAGGAAATTAGTGATTCCCAGGTTCAGGAGTTGTTAGCAGAGGACTACATTAAAAAATATGAAATCATGGAGTGCGATAGTGAGGAAGAATCAGAGAATTTATATGTTTCCTCTGATTTTTTTGATTTTAGTAACTATGATATTATAAGGGGAAAATTTCCGGAGAACGAGGGGGAGGTTATAGCCCCGGAGTGGTATCTTTTTAAACTTGGTATCCCTGAGGAACAAATGATTGGCGCCAAGATTGAGGTGCGAAAAAGGGGAGAAGAGACCAAAGAGGAAAAGGTGGTTTCCGGTACATTTACTGCCTATGGTGAAGAACAGTCCACGAATCCTGTTTTCCTTATGAAAAAGGGTCAAGAAGCTGAGAAAGACCAGTTATACAATGTCTATGTGCAGACGGAAAATGTAAATGTCGAGAAATATTATAACAGTCTGGCCAAGAAGTATGATTGGGGTAATGACGGTGGTAGATTAAACAAGGAGTATCTTAGCGCCCTCGGAGAAAGTAGTGAAGACGAAAAATATAATTACAGGGATAAGGTCGTATATTATATAATTCTTGTTTTTATTATGTTCTTCGTTTTTATGATTATAAATACCATTTACAAGCTCTTTTTTGAAAAGGGGAAAAAGTCCTTTTATATTGTCAAGCTTTTGGGCCTGAATATGAAGAGTCTGAGAAGGTTTTTGCTTTTTAGAACTAGTATTTTGGTTTTCTTGGGGGAAATCATAGGTGTTATATCAGGTATTTTGGTGGCCTACGTAATTTTGAGAAAATCCATGGGAGAAAATTTGGAGGCCTACAATATTGTGAAAATCTACTATTCCCATGAGTTCATTGCCATATCCCTAGGACTTGGAATTCTAATCAACCTTTTTATTGTGGCAAAGGAAATGAGGAGTTTGATGAAAAACTCCGCCTATGAGGTCCAAACCGAGACGCAAAAAACTTCTACGATGAAGCAAAAGTCTCTCCTGAAAAACGGCCGTTTTTCCACAGTGAAAATGGCGTATGGTAATTTTAGATTTTACTACAATCAAAAAATGAGTTTAATTTTGACAATCATTGTCTTTGTTGCCATGACGGTCCTTTTGACCTACCAAAAACAACAGAGGGAAGTCAACGAAAATAACAATAACCAGTACAATTATCTTTTCCAGGTCAAGGACTATTTTGACTATATGGGTAAAGACGAGGAAAGGGCTGCCGTAGTAAAAAAATATGACAAGCTTATAAAACTCCTGGAGGAGAATCATGTCACCCCTTATTACAATAATTATCGTGTCGAGGGTGATGTAAAAATTTCGAAGAAATATTTAACTGACCAGGTCAAGGAAAAGTTAAATAATAGTGCCTGGGGAAGAAGTAATCTCAGGAGCATGTCGGATTCTATTCCTATGGATATAGTATACATGGGAGCATCGGATGACATGGTTAAGGAGATGACTCAAAAGGATATAAAACTAAAGGACGATGAACTCCTTGTGTGCAGCCAATATTTGGGCATGAAAGATGGAAAAAACTGCCCACTCAATGATATGACAGGGGAATCCATAGAAATTGAACTAGCATCAGATGAATTGGAAACAAAAACCTACCATGTTGTAGGGATGGCGGACAAGATTTGCGTTTATCCAACTGGACGGGATAAGGACAGCATTTGCATCTTTATGAATGAGAAGGTATATAAAAAAGTCATGGCCCTGGATTTTGTAACCGGCTTTTATGTTAAGGACATGAATCCCCAAACCCTGAACAAAGTTCGAGAGTTTCTAAAAAAAGACCCGGATATCCAGGTTATTAATCAGAAAGAGGAGTTGGCCCAGATCAAGTTTAATGAGGAACAAAAGTCAATCATGATTTACATGCTCTTTGTTCTCTGCAATTTAATGGCTGGACTTGGCCTGGTTTTGCAGCAGGTTCAGGACCTGAAAAACCGCCTGGCTGTCAACCACTTGCTGAAGAAACTTGGACTCTCAAAGGTCAAGAGAAACCTCATTATCCTGGAGGAAACCCTGGTGGGAAATATGCTGGGAATGCTGCTGGGAATAGGGTGCTCAAGGATTTTGCTCCTGGCACTACGGGAAGTTGGCGTGGTAGTATTTGCTTCGCTGGATTCTACCATGATAGGCATTTCATTTGCCTTCTTCCTAGTGTTTACCATGATTTCTTATTTCTACTATGTGATAAGCGATAGTCGTGGTTTTGTGAATGAGGAATAAAATAAGATAATATATGTTGTTCAACCTCCTTGCTGGCGTGGCCGGCAGGGAGGTTTTTTTTGCGTCTGCCAAACTAGTGGGTAAATCCCCCCTTGACAAGTCAAAACACCTCTGATATATTAAGTGTAACAAGTGTATCACTTGAAGCGGTACACACAACACACAAAAGGGGAGGATTGTAATGAATCGTAACTTGTATTTGAAATACGAATGGAAGCGCCTGTTTTGGCCTGTGGTTCTTGGGCTGGCAGGTGTGTTCCTTCAGTTAGGAGTCTTATTTCGGCAAATAGTTCTGGGCCTAAGCCAGGGCGATGGAGTATTCAATTGGAAATATACCGGCACTGTTTTTGACTTTAGTGATTACAACGAGGAGTTCACTTCTAGTGTCCACACCTTTATTTACCAGGTGGCATCGAGTGTGAACATGATACCATTTGTGCTCTTTGTACTTTTTTTGGTGGCAGTACAGTTTTCGGATCGCCACTCACTGAAGAGAGTGGAGTTTATGAATTCTTTGCCAGTGAGAGAGAAGGATTTGGTAGGGAACAAGTTGCTGGTGGGTCTGTCCTGCATTGGAGGGCTCTGGGTCATTTTGACAGGAGGTATCCTGGCTATGAAGGCCTACTTTAAGACAGCTATTATGGAAGAAATCGCCTACAAGACCAACGTGGAGAAACTTCTTGCCAACGATAGCATGACCAATCTTTGGATTTTTCTCCTTAGCACCCTGGTGCTTATCTGTATGGATTACTTAATATTTGCCGCCTTCCACATTATTGTGAAAAAGAACCTGCTGGCAAACATTTTTAGTTTGGCATTTACAGGGGCGCCATTCTTGATTCTCTGGTTTGTTTACGGCTACTACAAGAATGCAAATGATATGTTT
>JAILSA010000145.1 GCA_024697885.1 Eubacterium sp.
CATTCGGTTAGTATAGACTAACATCACAAATCATAACAAAAGTATGATTTGAATGTCAATCACTATAAGTGATAAAAAATATCAGCAGATTAAAATCCCTTGTAGAAAAAAAGATCGAATGTTATGATTACAGACGAAGCGAGTAAATACGCATATAGATAGGGAATTATTATGAAAAAAATCACAAAAATAATTTTTACTTTTTTATTATGTATAAACCTAACCATCCCCCTGACCTCCTGCGGCACTCCAGCCCGCCAGGACACTGAGACCAGCAGTCAGGAACCTGCCCAAAGGGACATTTTTGCCATGGACACCTACATGACCATCCAGGCCTATGGGGACCAGAAGGATGCGGCAGTGGAGGCAGCAGTCAAAGAAATCCAGCGGTTAGACACACTCTTTAGCACCCAGGAGGAAAAAAGTGAGATTGCCATTTTAAATGACAGTGGAAGCGAAATCCTGTCGGAGGATGTGGCGGCAGTTCTGGAGAAATCCATGGACCTCTACCGGGACACCCAGGGGCTTTTTGACATCGCCATTTACCCTCTGGTGAAGGAGTGGGGATTTATTGACGAGCAGTACCAGGTTCCCTCTGAGACAAGAATCAAGGAACTCTTGAAGCAGATTGACGCGGGAAAAATCCAATATGACAAAGAGGAAAAGCTGGTGACCCTGCCGGACTCCATGGAAATCGATTTGGGAGGAATCGTCAAGGGCTTTACCTCCTCTCGAATTATGGAGATTTTCAAGCAATACAAGGTAACCTCCGGACTTGTGTCCCTGGGGGGAAACGTCCAGACCTATGGCAAGAGACCAAACGGGGGAAATTGGCGCGTGGGAATTCAGAATGCCCAAAAAGACGCCCAGGATTTTCTGGGTGTGATAGAAGTCTCCGACCGGGCAGTCATTACCTCCGGGGGCTATGAAAGATATTTTGAAAAGGACGGCAAAACCTACCACCACATCCTGGATCCCAGAACTGGCTACCCGGCAGAGTCCGGCCTGACCAGCGTCTCCATCGTCAGTCAGGACGGCACCCTGGCCGACGGCCTGTCCACCTCCCTCTTTATTATGGGAAAAGACAAGGCCATCCAGTACTGGCAAAAACACCGGGAGGAATTTGACATGATTCTTCTGGACCAGGAGGGCCAAATCACGATTTCCCAGGGAATCAGTCAGCAATTTAGCTCCGACACCTATGAAATTAAAATCGTAAAATAAGACAGTTTTAGACAGGAGGCCAAAACGTGCATAAGAAATTAAAAGAATTTATATTTTTACTCCCTGCCAGCCTTTTTATTGCAGGGGCCACCTTTGGTTTTCGGACCAGTGTTCCCGTTTTTTCCGAAATCCTTTTTCCCACTGAGGAGACGACGGAATCAAAGTCAGTTCCTGAGAGGTCCGAGAGAGAAAAAATCAAACTGGCCACTCCCAAAAAGGAAAAGGTGGCTGGGGTAAAGCTCTCCTCCACCAGTGGATGGACCGACGGAACCTACACCGGTAGCGGCAAGGGTTACGGTGGCCAGATCCAGGTGGAGGTCACTATTTTAAAGGGCAAGATTAAGAGCATCCGCATCCTCTCCCACTCCGGAGAGACCCCAGAATACTTCGCCCGTGCCAAAAAAATCATTCCCTCTATTTTGAAGGAACAGACGGCAGATGTGGACTGCATTTCCAAGGCCACCCTATCCTCCAACGGCATTCGGCAGGCGGTGGCCCAGGCCCTGAATAAGGCGGCGGGAAAAGCCACTGCAAGCATTGCAGATGAGGACAACCCTTCCAGCCAGACTGCGGATACAACCAGCCAGTCAGCTTCCAACAAGGGACTTAGCGGAAGCCCAGCGGACGGAAGTTTTGAGGGCAAGGCGGTCTGCCAGAACTTTGGCTACACCGTAAGGCTCAAGGCAAACTTCCAAAAGGGAAAGGCCAAGTCCATCAGCGGCCTGAAAATCTCTAACAACTCCGACCCGGACAATGAGACCTATATGAAAAAGGCCTGGCGTCCCACAGTGGCTGAAATTTTGAAAAAACAGGCCAAAAATGGAAAGTTAAAAAACAAGATTGATGTCACCAGCGGTGCCACCTACTCCTCCAATGCCATTGTGGCAGCCTACCAAGACGCCCTGACAAAGGCCATTGCCAAGGCTCAGGGAACAAAGGCCACAGAGGAGACAACCTCCGAGACCCCAAGCCAAGACAGGGCCGACACCTCTATGGAAGAGGACTCTGCCAGCCTGACAAGCGGCCAGGCCAAGGACGGCACCTATGAGGTCAGCGCCCCATGCGATCCCGACGAGAGAAAGGCTTTTGCCTCTTATACCATAAGTTGCAAGGTCACCTTCTCCGGGGGAAAACTTACAGACATGTATGATTTTACTTCCACCGACGACAGCAACAAGGCCTATTATGACAAGGCCATTTACGGAAATAAAAACCAGGAGGGAATTTTGGCCCAGCTCTTAAACAAGCAGAGTCCTTCCGGCCTGCAGGCCATCGCCGGTGCCACCTGTTCCTCCAAGACCATTCGCAATCTCTATATCGCGGCCTGGAACCAGGCTGCCGGGGAAAACCTGGCCCCAGAGGAAGATATGGCAGAGGCCACCAAGGCCCCTTCCGCCACAGCTGGACCAGAGACTGAAGCCAGCCCGGCACCAGTAGACACCACCCTTATTATGGATGGAACTTACACCGTATCCACCACCGTCTATCCGGATGAGTGGGAGGATTTCGAGTCCTACACCCTGTCGGCAGATTTTACTTTTTCCCAGGGAAAACTTACCAATATAGAAAACCTGACTCTGACTGACGACAGCAACTACATCTACTGCAGCCAGGCCCTGGATTACATGCTGCCACAGTTTTTGGAAAAGCAGACAAGCCAGGTAGACACCTGCAGCGGTTCCACCTGCTCTTCCGTGGCCCTGAGCCAGCTCTACAGCCTGGCCCTGACAGAGAGCATGAAAGACGGGGAGGAGTAAGGTCTTATGAAAGCATTTATTTTTAAATTTATAAATTTGGGAATGATTGTGGCGGCCATTTTTTCCTATCAGGGATATGCCAAAGGCAGGCAGAGCCAGGTGGAGGCCTATGAGGCCAGGGAAAAAGCTGCCAAGAAGGAGTGGGCCAAGTTACAGAGCCAGCAGAGCAAGTACAAGGACGGCTCCTACCAGGGCAGTGCCAAGGGCTACGGCGGCATCATTACCACTCAGGTAGTCATCAGCGGCGGAGCCATCCAGCAAATAGAAATCC
>JAILSA010000176.1 GCA_024697885.1 Eubacterium sp.
AATCAGGCAAAGGTCGTTTAACTTAGCTTCCGGTCCGATCGACTCCACGGTCAGACCGACAACTTTGGCAACCTTTCCCAACGCCTTCACATAACTGCGGTCCGCGAGGGATTCGTATTTAGCTACGGAAAACGGAGCTGCAAGCATACCGGTCCTTCCTTTCGTAAATATCAAAAAGGTTACTATTCATAGCTTATGGAAAACCATGAATAGTAACATTATACCATCATTTTTATTGCTGCCAGCATATTATCCAACTGGGTATGGATTCCGGCATCCAACATCTGGTTATCCGTCTCAATGATGCACTCATTTTTCTCCATGCCGTCCCGGGACTGGATCTCTATGGTCACACCGTCACCCACCTGTGTGAGCAGTTCATTTTTATGCTTCTCCGCAATCAGGGAATCCTCCGGACACACCCGGATAATGATGCGCTCGGCATTTTTCCTGACATCGGCTAATCCCAATCGGATCAGGTGAAGGATCAGCTCGTCCTGGTTTTCGATCACGACTCCGGTCAATTTCTCAACCAGTTCACAGATCACACGGACAAACTGCGGTTCGAGATCCGCCACCATCGCGGCGTAATCCGCCTCTCTGGCGACCCGCTCGTTCTCAATCTCTTCGCGAATCCTGTCGATCTCTTCGGTACCGGCCCGGATCCCCTCCTCGCGGCCGGCCTCAAATCCGTCCGCATGCGCCTGCGCTCTCACATCGTCCGCCTGTCTTCTGGCTTCCACGACGATATCGTCTGCCTGCGCCCGCGCGGAAGCGATGATTTCGTCAGACGCCTCCTGCGCTTTTTTCCGCATCTCGTTGAGTTCTTCATCCAGCCTGGTAACGGGAAGTCCCTCGGAAAACTCCTCCGATTCTTTTGCCTCATCGCCGCCTACCGGCACAAACGGAACGCGGAATATCTCCTGGACGGAATAACCTGCCGCCAGTTCATCCTCCACTTCCTTCGCATCACGCACCACCACGCGGCGTGCGTTCTTGACAACATTAGACAATAATCTCGTCACCTCCACCACGGGAAATTACAATTTCAGCTGAATCCTCTAACTTACGAATTACATTTACAATCTTTTGCTGAGCCTCTTCTACATCCTTAACACGGACAGGGCCCATATATTCCATATCCTCTCGAATCATGTCTGCCAGACGGGAAGATAGGTTGTTGAAAATAGCATTTTGCACCTCTTCGTTGGCATTTTTGAGGGCAACAGCCAGTTCGTTGTTTTCCACATCACGAAGCACGCGCTGAATGGAACGGTCGTCCAAGAGCAAAATATCCTCGAATACGAACATTTTCTTTCGGATCTCGTCTGCCAACTCCGGCTCCTCGATTTCCAGGTTCTCCATAATATGTTTCTCTGTACCACGGTCTACGGTATTCAAAACCTCTACTACGGAATCTACGCCACCCACAATGGTGTAATCCTGGCTGACCAAAGAGGAAAGCTTTTGCTCCAAAATGTTTTCCACCTCTTTGATGACATCCGGTGATGTACGGTCCATCATAGCAATACGTTTGGCTACATCTGTCTGCTTTTCCGGAGACAGGGCGCCGATAATACCTGCCGCCTGCTGAGGGGACAGGTAGGACAAAATCAGGGCAATGGTCTGTGGGTGCTCATCCTGGATAAAGTTCAAGATCTGAGATGCCTCAGTCTTTCGAATAAACTCAAATGGGCGAACCTGCAAGGAGGCTGTCAGCTTGCCAAGGACATCCCTGGCCTTTTCCTCTCCCAAAGCCTTTTGCAAAAGGTCTTTGGCATAACCTATACCACCCTCGGCGATATATTGCTGGGCCAGACAGACCTCATAGAACTCATTGAGGACCTCCTCCTTTCGGTTTGGAGGCACACTTCTGGTGTTGGCAATTTCCAGGGTCAACTGTTCAATTTCATCTTCTTTTAAGTGTTTAAAAATGTTTGCAGCCTTTTCCGGTCCCAGGGTAATTAAGAGGACCGCCGCTTTTTGCAAACCATCTAGTTCAGATGCCTGGTTAGAATTTTTCATTACATACCGCCCCAATCTTCATTGATCCAGTTGCGCAGCAAGAGGGCCACGGCCTCTGGATTCTCATCTACAAATTTCTCAATCAAAACTCGGGTTTCCGACTTGTCACCCAACTCAATTTCATCCAAATTCTGCTTCTCCTCTTCCTTGGTGGTGGACAAAAGGTCCTCCACAGAAAGCTCTGGCTCCAATTCTGTCACCTCCACAGGGGATGTTCCGCGGATAATTACAAAGACTAAGAGGCCGGCAATTAAGAGGGTCAAAATAACCATGAGGTAGTTGGCAATATTGTCTGTAAAGGAGCTGGTCTCTGCCGCCTCATATACTGGCTTTTGCTTGACCTGAATGGTAATGTTGTTGACAGCAATACCTGTGGCTGCCGACACTAAAGTCACCAAATCCTCTGGGGTCTCAAGGTCTGTTACCGCGCTGTTTTGATCTACATATTCTTCAAAGGAAATCTCATCTAAGAGTCCCTCTGCCTCAAGAGTCTCCTCCTTGACCACATTGTACTGGGTCAAAACAATTCCGATGGAGGACTCCTCTGGCTTAACAGCTCCCACCTCGTGCTCAATGTTTTGCACAGTTTCATTCGGCAGGTAGTTGTACTTGTCTAGGGTTGTGGTAGAGGAAGAACTTTCGGAATCACTGATCATGGTGTCCGTCTCGTCTCCGTTAGCATCTGTTCCAGGAATACCACCGCTTCCTGAATTTCCTGTGGAACTGTAGTTGTAAGAGGATGAGTAGAGTCCCTGCTCCATTCCCTCATTAGCTGTATAGGTCTTAATCAGCTCTGTCACTACATCCATATCAAATACAATGTTGCTGCTTCCGATCTGGACATCATCATAGCCCGCCTTCAAAAGCATGTCACTGACATTCTTGCAAAAAGTGTTGCGAAGTTTTTCCTTGTAGTCCTCATCGCTGGTAATAGAGCCACCTAGAGTGTTGTCCTCCTTAGAACCATAGAGAAGGTTTCCTGTAGTATCTGTCAAAATAATGCTGTCTGTGGTGGAATTTCCCACCGCATTGGCCAGGTAGTAGGCAATGGCCTGGGCCTGGTCTGCATTGATCTCTGCATTTTTAGACAGCTGAAGGGAGGCACTCACTGAGGTCTCCTTTTTCTCGGCAAAAATAGTTCCGTCATCTGCTGGACGGTCAATATAAACCGTAGCATCCTCCACTCCCTCAAAGGTCATTAAGCCTGTGCGAATCGATGACTGAAGGGCCAGGGTTGCCTTGGTCTCTTTTTCTGCAGAAGAGGTAGTCATATCATTGTTGAGGGCGTCATCCCATGTCATACCCTCATCTGTGACCTTGTTCTCTCCCATCAAAAGAACAGCATCGGAGTAAACCGATTGCTCTACGCTAAAAACAGTATTTCCATTGCTATCCGATTCTTTTTGGTAATCTAATCCTGCTGATTTCAGAGAGGAATCGAACTCAGAAGCCGTCTCACCACTCAGGGTAACAAGCTTGGTATAGACAGGACGGGTCAGAAAATAAGCCAACAAAACAATAGCAAAGAAGATGGCTAATACCACGCAGATAATAACCGTCTTTTGCTTGCTTGTATATTTATTCCAAAACGCAAGGATTTTGTCCTTGATGGCTATCAACCGATCCATCATCGTTCCATCGCTCTCCTAACTAACTTATTTAGAACTGCATATTCATAATCGTACGATATGCATCCACTGCTGAATTTTTCACAGCAACAGTATACTGCAGAGAAATATTTGCCTTCTGCTGGGCGATCATTAAGTCATGCATGCTATCTGACTGACCGCTGGCAAATTTGATTTCCTCCACCTCTGCCGCATTGGAGTAATCCTCAGTCTCCTGAAGCATGCCAAGGGCTGAATTCAAAATACTGTCAAAGGTATCTCGAGTCTTGCCACTCTGCTCGGCATTTTCCTGAATAGACTGTGTGTTCTGATAGCGACTTACGGATTCCAGGCTGGAAATAGCCCCTAGGCTAGCCACGTTAACCATTTAAATTTCCCCCTTATGACTGTCCAATGTTCAATGCCTGCTGTATCATTCCCTTGGTGGAATTCAAAACCGTTACATTGGCCTCATAGGCCCTGGTGGCATCGATCATGTTGGTCATTTCTGTTACTGTATTCACATTGGGATAGGTCACATATCCATCCTCATTGGCATCTGGATGGGAGGGATCGTATACCATGTTTCCCTCTGACGTATCCTCTACAATCTCAGCCACCTTGACTCCCCTTCCAATGTGACCATTGGCCATACTCAGAGTCTCGCTGAAGCTGGGATAACTCTTCTCTTCAAAAACAACAGTTTTGCGTCGATAGACATTGCCATCCGCATCTCTTGTTGTATTTACATTGGCAATATTTTCGGATATGGTATCCATTCTGGTCTGCTGTGCAGTCATTCCTGTTGCACTGACATCCATCGCCCCAAATATTGACATAGGCCCCCTCCTTTACCAAACACTAATTGAGATTCTTTGAATCAGGGCTCAGAACCCCTTTTAGGAAGTTCTAAGAGCTGACTCCAATCGATTAAATTCCTGGTTGACGGAATTCATCAGAGTGTAGTATCTCAACTGGTTCTTTGCAAGCTCAACATTCTCTGTACTGATATCTACATTGTTTCCATCTGCACGATAAGACAGGCCCGCCTGCTCTGTATAGGTTGTGGATTCTAAGGTGGAAAGGTCTATATTGGCCACTGTCTCATCTAGTGAATCCCTGCCGGCTATGGCATTGGAAAGATATGTCTCAAACTGAACATCCTTTCTCTTGTAGCCGGGAGTGTCTGCATTGGCTATGTTGTTGGACAAAACATCATTTCTTGTCCAGCTGGCATCTGCTGCCTTGTCTAATACATTGATATAATTGTATGCATTGGATAAAACCACACCACCACTTCCTTTCTCACGAAAAACGCAAACGGCATTATGACTCCATGTTCACAATTCCATTTGCGTTCCAGAATTCCTTTTCATAACATAGATTAGTTGTCAAATTCTGTGTAGACAATATCATTGATAATCTCAATATGGGTTCCCTTGACACCTGAGGACTTGGTGCGGATCAATCCAGCACTTACAAGTTTTCTCAGGGCGTTGACCATAACGGTTCGGGTAATGCCATACTTCTTGGCAACCTGGCTGGTAACAAGGGTATCTTCCTTGCCATTTAACTCATGGATAACACAGCTAACTGCTGTACACTCCAGGGGAGTCAAGGTCTCCAGGGCCGAGGTGAGATTCTTTTTCTTATTCGCTTCTTTATCTAATTTTTCCTGGTCGGATCGAATGATTTCCAAACCAACCACCGTAGTGCTGTATTCACAGAGGATTATGTCCTCGATTCCATACAGGTTTCCCTTACGGTACAAAAACAGGGTTCCCAAACGGTCTCCTCGGATGCTGATGGGTGTAATCATGGCACAGTAGCCACTGGCCTCTTTTCGATCAAACCCTAAAATTTCCAGATTGGCATTTTCCTTGGTGGATAAAACTCCAAGAAATCTCTCATTCATCTGGGAATCCACAAAGACCCCACGCTTGTTTTGAAAACCGCCCAATTGTTCTGCTTCTCCCATTTGGTAAGACCCCAATATCTTGCCTTTGTTGCTGATAATATAGGCAGCTGAATTCAAAAGCTGTCCCAAGACAGAACAAATATCGGAAAAAGCAACTTTTGAGGACAAGCGATCGTTTAATAATCGATTGATCTTACGAGTCTTATCTAGTAACTCAATGCTCATAAATTGCCCTCCAATCACTATATGTTGATTTTAGCATACTTCCTATCAATTGACAAGACTTAACTCTTTGGTTTTTCCTCCAGGTAACCGCAGGAATTATCGGCGCACACAAGCTTATTTCCGCGCTCTAAGAGCATGTTGCCACACTTAGGACAGAGCTTGTTTGATGGCTTCTGCCAGGTCATGACATCGCACTCTGGATTGTTGATGCATCCATAGTATCTTCTTCCCTTTTGAGTCTTCTTGATTACAATATCCCCGCCACACTTTGGACAGGTAACACCAATCTTCTCATAGTAAGGCTTGGTATTGCGACATTCCGGAAATCCTGGGCAGGCTAAGAACTTGCCGTGAGGTCCGTACTTAATTACCATTCTTCTTCCACAGAGTTCACAGTCCACATCGGACTCCTCGTCGTGAATTTCGATTTTTTCCAGGGCCTTCTCCGCATGGTCTACAGAGTCCTTCAGGTCTGGGTAAAAATTCCGGACTACGGTCTTCCACTCCACAGTTCCCTCGGCCACACTGTCCAAAAGGGCCTCCATGGTAGCTGTAAAGTTGGCATCCACAATACTTGGGAAGGCCTCTACCATAATCTGATTTACAATATCTCCCAGTTCAGAGAGATAGAGGTTTTTCTTCTCCTTGGCCACATACCTTCTAGAAATCAAGGTGGAAATCGTTGGAGCATAGGTACTTGGTCTACCGATGCCAAGCTCCTCTAGGGCCTTTACCAGAGAGGCCTCTGTGTAGTGGGCCGGTGGCTGGGTGAAGTGCTGCTCCTCATCTAACTGGTCCAGCTTAATCTTGGAGTCATCCTTGACCTTAAAAAGAGTTGCATTGGACTCCTCCTTGTCCTCAAGGCTCTGGTATACTGCCATAAAGCCAGGAACTACTAACTTAGAACCTGCGCTGGTAAAAACATGATTTTTGCCCTGAATCTTCACAGACAGGGTCTCGTACTTGGCTGAGTGCATGCGGCTGGCCACAAATCTCTTCCAAATCAACTGATAGAGACGGAACTGGTCCCTGGTCAAAGAATCTTTGACAGTGGCTGGTGTCAAATCCACATAGGTTGGTCGAATGGCCTCATGGGCATCCTGTGAATTCTTGCCGTTCTTTGGCACTACATCCTTTTCAATAATATTCTCCTCACCATAATTATCGGTAATAAACTGCTTGCAGGCAAGGTCTGCCTCCTCCGAAATTCTGGTGGAATCTGTACGCAAATAAGTGATCAAACCCACGGTTCCGTGGCCCTTGACCTGAACACCCTCATAGAGTTGCTGAGCGATTTGCATAGTTTTTCTGGTGGCAAAATTCAGCTGCTTAGAAGCCTCCTGCTGGAGGGTAGATGTGGTAAATGGCAGAGGTGGCTTCTTGTTCCTCTCCCCTCTTTTTATAGAAGAAACCTTGTATCTGGCACCCTTAAGGTCTGCCATAATCTGGTCGATTTCCTCTTTTTGTTTAATCTCTCTCTTTTCCGGATCACCGTAGTACTTGGCAATCAGGGGTTTCTTATAATTGTCCACCAAAAAAGATGCCTCTAG
>JAILSA010000212.1 GCA_024697885.1 Eubacterium sp.
AGAGGAATAGACGACCCAGATGTGTTGCTATATTTTTCTAATGACAGGGGGATTTTTTTGTGAGGGATATTCTCTTATTTGTGTATTGTTTCAATGATTTTTTTATTCGCTTGATGGAAAGCAAACACATCGAATTTCTCAAATGTTGTTTTTGTGATATGTAAATATTTCTCAATTGCCTCTGGTATTTCTTTTATAGTGAAGGAAAAAATATCCAAACCGTCCATATAGACATTATATGGAGATCTAATATTTCCATCAGAACATAAAATGTCTTCATCATCTACAGGAGATTCCTTATTTTTCTTGCATTTTATGAAATTTGTGGATAACCACCTACCAAAAAACAGTGTGACTGTTCAAAACTACGGAAACTCAAGATGAAATAAGATTGCAATTGAGCCCCGGTTGGTGTATAATATAGCGTGCTAATTTGGGGCTTTTATAGCTTAGAAGGAACTTAGGTTAAGAACAGCACTTATGACACGGGACTCTTCAAAGATGGCGCAATATTGTTGGGATTGGGCGATCTTTTTAAGTGATCTCTTCGAGACTAAAAAACATAAGGGGTTTATAACATTATGAAACAATATACATTAAAGGTATTTCCACAAGGACAGGCAAAAAAGGCATACAGAGTTATTGAAATTTCGGGAAATGATACATTGGACAGACTTTGCGATGTCATTCTTTCAGCGTTTGGTTTTTCTCATGATCATCTATATGAGTTTAGTATGAACGGCAGGCTTTATTCCGATGACAATTATACCTGTGATCCCGAGTATAAAGGTCAGCCGACAACAGATATAAGGATTGATAAGTTAGGACTTGATAAAGGCTGGAAGTTTATCTTTCATTATGATTATGGTGATGATTGGGTTTTTGAAATCCTAGTTCAGGAAATCAAAAATGAAACAGTACGTGTGATTGCTCATGTTACGGAAGAAAAAGGATTTGTGGAGCAATATCCGGATTATGATGAATGGGATGAAGATGACGATGATTATTATGAGGAAGCGGAAGAGTCTTTAGAGGCCAGAAAAGAAAACGCGGAGTATATGAACATATTCTTGCAGGATCTGAAGAGGACCGGACTTTCTCCAAAGACCATACAAAAACATATTGATAATGTGGATTTTTATCTTACGGACTATCTTCCTTTTACTGATGGTGATTCTACTGACATGAAGAGTGGATGCGAGACCTACAATCTTCGTGACTTCCTGGGATACTTCTTTATCCATAAGTGCATGTGGTCAACACCTAATAATTTAAAGACCACCGGTGCAAGCATAAAGAAGTTCTATAAATGCATGGCAGATCACGATAAAATTAGTAAGGACAAATACAAGGAACTTTGCACACTGTTCAAAGAGGAAATGGCCGATTGGCAAGAAGAATGCCGTAAGTTCAATGATGATGACTATGAGTACTTCTGGTAATAATATGACCGGAACAAATAATGAGCCAAAGTGCAAATGCGCTTACCCTTAAGCGCCTTGAATGATACAAAACAAACCCTCCGAGGAATGTCAAAATATGGAAATGATTTTCTTGTCAAACAAATACGGCACAATACGACTGCATAATTCGGATAAGCGGTACCTCTCCACCACATTGGATACATATGTACATATGACAGATTGCAATTGAGCCCCGGTTGGTGTATAATATGGCGTGCTAATTTGAGACTATTATAGCTTAGAGGAAGCTCCGGTCAAGAACGGCACTTATGACACGGGACTGTTCAAATATTGTGACCGTGTAGGTATTCCGAGATTTTCTATGCATGTCTTAGGACATACTTTTGCTACTAGATGCATTGAAGTAAAATAAAGGAAAAATGAAGGAGATTAGTATATTATGAAATTAGGACTCGTTGGACTCCCAAATGTGGGAAAATCTACCCTATTTAATTCGTTGACCAAGGCAGGAGCAGAGTCTGCCAACTATCCATTTTGTACCATTGACCCCAATGTAGGTGTGGTACCAGTGCCAGATGAGAGGTTGGATGTGTTGACCAAAATGCACTCCTCCAAGAAAACAGTGCCGGCAGTAATCGAGTTTGTTGACATTGCAGGTCTGGTAAAGGGAGCTTCCCAGGGAGAGGGACTTGGAAATCAGTTTTTGGCCAATATTCGAGAGGTGGATGCTATTGTCCATGTGGTTCGCTGTTTTGAAGATACCAATATTGTACATGTAGATGGCAGTATCGATCCTCTGAGAGATATTGAGACCATTAACCTGGAGCTGATTTTCTCTGATGCAGAGATTTTGGAGAGAAGGATTGCCAAGTCCAAGAGAGGTGCCAACAACGACAAGAAATTGGCCAAAGAGGTGGAATTCATGGAGAGAATCAAAGCCTTTTTAGAAGAGGGAAAACTGGCCAAGAACTTTGAACTCAAGGAAGGCGATGAGGACGAAGAGGCCTGGTTTAAGGAGTACAACCTTTTGACTGCCAAACCAGTAATCTATGCTGCCAATGTGGCAGAGGATGATTTGGCCAATGACGGGGCGGATAATGATGGTGTTCAGAAGGTAAGAGAGTTTGCCAGGGAAGAGGGCTCTGAGGTCTTTGTAATCTGTGCGCAGATCGAGCAGGAGATCTCCGATTTGGACGATGAAGAAAAAGAAATGTTTTTGGAGGATTTGGGCTTAAAGGAGTCCGGCCTGGAAAAACTTATCAGGGCCAGCTACAGACTTCTCGGTTTAATCAGTTTCCTGACAACAGGAGAGGATGAGACCAGAGCCTGGACTATTACAGAGGGAACCAAGGCCCCACAGGCGGCAGGAAAAATCCACACGGATTTTGAGAGAGGATTTATTCGCGCCGAGGTGGTAAGCTTTGACAACCTGGTAAAATACGAGGGCATGAATGGAGCCAAGGAGCATGGTTTGGTGCGATCTGAGGGCAAGGAATATGTAGTACAAGACGGAGATGTTGTATTGTTCCGCTTCAATGTGTAATAGGAGGCAAGCATGGGTGCAGATGTAGCATTTCCGCACTTGGGTATTTATATACCTGAGGTTTCAAAAGGCATAGAAATCGGAGGATTTAGCATTGCCTTTTACGGAATGATTATAGCTTTTGGCATGATTATGGGAATTGTTATGGCCCGGTGGTCAGCCAGGAGGACAGGACAAAACCCCGAACTGTATATGGATTATGCCATTTGGGGTATTCTCTTTGCTCTAGTGGGAGCCAGAGTCTATTATGTGGCCTTTTCCTGGGATTCCTATAAGGATGATTTGATTCAGGTTTTTAACATCCGTGGAGGGGGCATGGCTATTTATGGCGGTGTCATTGCTGCAGTATTGACGGCGGCAATTTTTTGCAAGAGGAGAAAATACAACTTCCTTCTCTTTACAGATACGGCCACCACGGGATTGATTTTGGGACAAATTATTGGAAGATGGGGCAACTTCATGAACAAGGAGGCCTTCGGGGAATACACGGACAGCCTTTTTGCTATGAGACTCAAGGTCTCTCAGGTAAATCCCGCTTCCATTACAGAGACCATGAGAGCCAATATTCAAAGAATTGATGCTGTGGATTATATCCAGGTCCATCCCACTTTTTTGTATGAGTCTGTGTGGAATCTTGTGGTTTTAATCATTATGATTGCCACAACTAAGAAGAAAAAATTCCACGGACAAATCTTTTTGACCTATATCATTGGATACGGATTGGGTCGAGTGTGGATAGAGGGCCTTAGAACGGACCAGTTGCAAATCGGAGCAAGTGGCATTGCTGTTTCTCAGGTTTTATCTGCGGTCTTAGTCCTGGTGGGAATTGTTCTTTGCTTTGTCTTTAAGAAAAAGTTCCCTGTCGGGGTGGAAAAAAAGGTTCAGGAGTCTGAAAATAAAGAGGAAAATCCTGAGTCGGACAACTAGATATTGAAAAAAATATGAGAGTCAACCACAAGGTATTGGTTGGCTCTTTTTTTTATGGGAAAATGACCAAAAATCGCCATTTTTTCCTTGCGAAATCCCAAAAAGTGGTGTAAGATATAGGTAAAAGTGGTGAAAAGTGGTGGAAAGTGTCACGAAGTGGAGGTGAAGGAATATGTTCATGGGTACATATGAGCACGGTTTAGATGCCAAGGGACGAGTGATTGTTCCAGCAAAGCTCAGAGAAGACCTGGGAGATTCCTTCGTAATAACCTTGGGCTTGGACGGTTGCCTCTTTGCCTACTCCATGGAGGAGTGGCAGGGATTTATCGATAAGCTGAAATCACTGCCTGGCACCAAGGAAGCTAGAACGCTTCAGAGACACTTTATGGCCAATGCCGCTCCCTGTGAGTTAGATAAGCAGGGAAGAACCCTGATTCCGGCTATTTTGAGAGACCATGCAAAACTGCAAAAGGATGTGGTATTTGTGGGAGTCCTCAACAAGATTGAGATCTGGAGCAAGGAAGAGTGGCAGGGAACAGACGACTATGAAAATATTGAGGACATTGCAGAGCATATGTCTGAATTTGGACTTAGTTTCTAACATAAAAGAAAGGGGAAACAGAATATGGAATTTAAACATGTTTCCGTTTTGTATAACGAAGTCCTAGAGAATCTTAACATTAAGCCAAATGGCATATATGTAGATGGCACATTGGGCGGGGCAGGACATGCTACCGGCGTGTGCCAAAAGCTTGGTCCGGATGGAATGTTCATCGGTCTGGACCAGGATCAAGAGGCGATTAATGTCTCCACCGAGAGATTGTCACGCTTTGGGGATAAGGTTCACATTGTTAAGAGCAATTATGTTCACATGAGACAGGTCCTGGAGGGACTTGGTGTGGACAGGGTGGACGGAATATTACTGGACTTGGGGGTTTCGTCCTACCAGCTCGACAATGGGGCCAGAGGTTTTTCCTATATGGAAGATGGACCTTTGGACATGAGAATGGACCAGGAATCCACTATAAGCGCCAAGGAAATCGTCAATGAGTATCCAGAGGATGAACTTTACCGGGTGATTAAGGATTATGGAGAGGAGCGTTTTGCCAGGAGCATCGCTCGCAAAATCTGTCAGGAGAGACAGAAAAAAGAAATTGAGACAACTTTTGAACTTGTAGATATGATTCGTTCGGCAATGCCGGCCAAGGCAAGAAATGCCAAGGGCCATCCAGCCAAGAGAACCTTCCAGGCTATTCGCATCGAGTGTAACAGAGAACTTGAAGTCCTGCGAGGAGCCCTGGATGACATGGTGGATTTGCTGAATGAGGGAGGAAGATTTTGCATTATCACCTTCCATTCCTTAGAGGATCGCATGGTCAAACTTAGTTTCCGCGATGATGAGAATCCATGTACTTGCCCGCCAAGCTTCCCGGTTTGTGTATGTGGCAAGAAATCCAAGGGGAAAGTGATTACCAGAAAACCTATCCTCCCCTCCCATGAGGAGTTGGAGGTCAATACAAGATCAAAGAGTGCCAAGCTAAGGGTATTTGAGAAAAGAGAGAGTTAGGGGGAAATGAAACATGGCAAATAGAAACATGCCTTACAATTATGGGAGTGCCGCAAGAAAGTTACAGGCAGCCCAGCCACTGAGGAGAAGACAGGAGGAAATTCGTAGAGAGCAGCAGCGTCAGAGAAGGGCTGTTCCAAAGAAAAAAATAGACAAGGTTTCCGTCATTCTTACAATTATAACCTTTGCAGCTGTTATGTTTGTGGGAATGTTTTATATCCGCTTGCAATTTCAGTCTACCTATTTGAGTGAAAGTGTGGTAAACTTACAAAGTGAAGTTACAAACTTGGAGAAAGACAATGCTGTGGCGGAGATGGAATTAGACAGCAAACTGAATCTGCAGGAGATTTACAATAAAGCAGTGAAGGAATTGGGAATGACTCAGCCAAAGGATAACCAGGTGTTTACCTATGAGAGTAAAAAAAGTACTCAGGTCCGCCAATACAGCCCAATCACAGAGTAATCGGATGTAGAAGCGGAGCGAGAAGTAATGGCTAGAAATTATAGACAAGAAGCATATAGTAGAAGACGTAGAAGGCGCATAAGAGCCAGAGAGAAGCGATTTACCAGAAAAATGAGAGTCGCCATCTTTATATTCTTTGCGCTTTCTATTGTTATGTTTGCAGGTCTTGGAGTAAAAATATACTATATTAATCATGAAAAGGGAGACAGTTACCGCAAGGAAGCCCTGTCCCAGCAGGCTTATACCAACAAAGGCCTCAACTACCAGAGGGGTGGCATTGTGGACCGAAACGACACCACCCTGGCTGTCAGCGTCCGAAAGTATAATGTGATTTTGGAGCCAAGAACCCTCTTGGCAGAGGAGGAGAAAAGACCAACTTCCATCCGTGAGATTTCGGATTTTTTTGGGGTCAGCCAGGAGTCCCTCAACAAAATCGTGGATGAAAATCCCAAGTCCCTGTATGAGCACGTGGAGAGTCTTAGGGAAATCGACTCCAAAAAAATAAAGAAATTCAAGAAAATCATGAGAAATAATAAGGATATTGTGGGAATATGGTTTGAGGAGACCTATACCAGAGAGTATCCTTTGGACAATGTAGGCTGTAACATCATTGGATTTATGGGGGCGGATGACCACGGAACCTATGGTATTGAGGAGAGCTACAACAATGAGCTCTGTGGTACAACAGGCCGTGAATTTGGATATTTTGACGCCAACATGAACCTGCAGAGAACGGTAAAGGAGGCCAAGGATGGCAATTCTGTAGTCCTGACCATAGACGCCAATGTTCAGCAGACCGTGGAGAAAATGATCAAAAACTTCCAGGAAAAGGGAGTGGGAGCTGAGACTGTGGGAGTTATGCTTATGAATCCCAAAAATGGTGAGGTTTTGGCCATGGCTTCCAATAACACCTTTGATCTCAACAACCCAAGAACCCTAAAGACTATGTATACGGACCAGGAAATTGCGGCCATGTCAGAGGAGGAGCAAAAGACCAACCTTATGACCATGTGGTCCAACTTCTGCATAGGCTCTGCCTATGAGCCAGGTTCTACCTACAAGCCTTTTACCATTGCGGCAGCTCTTGATGAGGGCTTGATTAATGGAAATTCCACCTTTGTCTGCAACGGAGTAGTCAATGTGGCAGACCGACAGATTCACTGTAGTAACCGTTCAGGACACGGCGTTTTGGATTTGCGCCATGCCCTTATGAAGTCTTGTAATGCGGCTTTGATGGATATAGGATTAAAGTTAGGACGAAATAATTTTATCAAATATAACAAGCTTTATGGCTTTGGCCAAAGAACAGGAATTG
>JAILSA010000225.1 GCA_024697885.1 Eubacterium sp.
AAAAAGAAATTTTTGTTGTTGGTTCAGAGATGAACAATGCCATTGATATTGCAAAACTGCTGTCGGTTTGTTGAGATAAATAGAGTAAAAAAGATTTTCATTGTAATCTGATAAAATCACATCACAGCGCTTTATCCAAAGAAGTGGATCGTCTGGATTTGGCACCAGTTTAACCCTCTTGTGAGGATTTTTTTCCATCCACTGTCTGGCCTCGCGATAGCCAATCTGAGAAGGCTTGTAATAGAAAATACAATTTTTAAATTGATCCTTGCCTGCCACCTCAAACAGCATTTTTGCAATATCAATGGCATTGTTCATCTCTGAACCAACAACAAAAATTTCTTTTTTCCCTCTTCTAGGTCCACCAATTTCCCTTCTGACCTCTCTCCCAGTCAAATTCTTCATGCGAAGGAAGGCTGGAGATTGGCAGGAAAGGATTTGTCCCTTTTGAATATTTTTTAAATAATAGCTCTTTTCCAAAATCTCCTCTGTGTAAAGTTTGGATGGAGAAAGAATATAATCCGCCGCAAGGAAATTTTTTATATAGCCATAGCTGTGAACAGAGTAACGGCTCTCTCTTTCATATCCCTGTAAAAGGCCTGTGTAGAGAAAACTTGCCTGAATGTAGGTCTGTTCCTCTCTGGCCACATAGTCTGTAGGCAAAAGGCCATCCACAACCAGGTATTGTGCTCTAGCTAAAACCTGATAAAATTCCTTTTCGTCCTTTGGATCGTAATACATGTATTGAATCTGAGATGATCCATACCCCTTTTTCTTCATATCTTTTACCATGCGCTCATTTCTGAGACAGACGATAAAACGGTAATGTCCAAATCTCTTGTCCTTCAGCAAACAGGTGAGAATAGCCTTGGGATTTCCTGTCAAGCCATAACTGTTATTGCCCAGGAAAAATACAGTATTCTCATAAATTGGCTGCCGCAATTGCTCTGCGTAAAATATGCTAAGTTCTCTCTTTGCTGAGGGCTTCTTTAGTGCTTCTTCCTCATTTACAAGATATTCCTCGAAATCCTCTGCTAATCCGGATAAACTTCTCACTCTTTTTTCCTCCTAAAACAACGATTCAAACTCTTCGTAAGCTTCTCTATTGTACTTCTGGGAATCAAACTTAAAGTTTGGCACCTTTCCATCTGAGAAATCCATCAATCCCTGATAGATGTCCTCAACTCCCTGACCAATCAGAAGCTGACCATCTGGATACAAACTATCTTTCACTGTTGAAAAATCTGAAACAATAATTGGCAAGCCAATGGTTCTGGCCTCCAAAATTACAATTGGCTGTCCCTCAAAGTGGGATGGCAAGATAAAGCAATCGCACTCCTTCATCAAACCAAATGGATTAGATACATTCAGTAATAATTTTACATAATCCCTAGCATTTTTCTGAATAATAAGCTCCTTTAATTTCTCCTCTAAGAGGCCGCCACCCATAATATAAAGACAAGTGTCAGGATGCTTTTCGTGATACTTACAAAAGGCCAAAATCAAATTTTCATGATTTTTTTCCGGGGATAGACGACCAATAGTGATAAAATTGGTCTTCTTTGGATCCGGCATAGGAACCAAAACAGCTGTTGGTGTCTCCTGTCTAATATCCGATATTGTCATTTTCATATAATAGGACTGCTTGTGATCTGTAACTATATCCCTATTTTCCATTCCGTCAATAACACGCTCAAAGTTAACTGTGTTTTTGCAGTAGCGGAACTTATCGTAGGTCTCTTCCGTTGCCAGATTTTTTCGGTTGGTCTCCATAACCGACTTGCTACAAGCCACAATATAATCCTGATATGGATACAGGGAAAAGACAGATTCCAAAGGTTGTTTGTTAACCCGCTTGCCATTTACCACCTTCATCATATCCTGCTGCAAATCATTGTGCTGCCATACATAGCGCTTAGCTCCCTTGGCATGCATAAAGAGCAAGGTATAAATTGGACTGTACCCCGTATAGTTTACCACATAATCAAATTCTGCATCTCCCACGTGGCGTCTGAGTTCTCGCGAGAACACGTATTCATCGTAGTAAGGTTTGGTAGTCTCTGTCATTCCATAGTCAACTATCAAATTTAAGCGAAGATGCTCTTCAAAGGTAACAGCATAGGTTCCCACTCTCATAAGCACTCGGGCGTTAGGATTTAATTTCTCAAGTTTTTCCTTCTCATAGCCATCCTTGCTGTCAAGAGCTATAACTGTCACATCAAATTTATCATAGTCCATCATATTCAAAAGACTTCCAAAGGTCTCTGTAATACCATTGACATGAGTAATTCCAATGTACATTAACATTCTCTTCTTGTCATTCAATAGTCCATTTATAACATGATGGTCATTAGAGTGTTCTAGGACTACATCCCAAACTCGGTCTGCTGATTTGCCGTCATCTAAGTAGACAAATCGATCCTTGATTTCCTGGAATTTGTCCTTATATTGTTTCCAAACCTGGTCAAGGTCTCCTAGCCAGTCTCCAATAGTCTCCAAATCCTTGCTGATTGGACCAGGCAATTCCTCCAACGGCAGATAGAGTCCCCTGTAATTCTTGTAGGATTCTACATCTGGAATGTAGAAAAGAATAGGCTTGTCACATACCATAAAGTCAAAATAAATACTGGAGTAGTCAGAAATTAAAACATCTGTCACTGCCAGAATTTCATTGGCGTCAAGGACAGCAGGAATAAACTGATCCGTATTTGCCGTCTCCTCCCTCATATATTGGTAAACCACCTGGTGAGGCTTTACCAATACCTGATACTGGTCTGTATCTACTCTGGACTCAATATAGCGAATAAACTCATAATACTCCTCTGGATTTACAGTTGGATTAGAATAATTTTGTCCCTTCCAGGTGGGCGCATATAGGATAATTTTCTTGTTTTCATCCACCTTGACACCGCTTCGGCGCATGCGTTCAATAATCTCTTTTCGATTTCCTTTAATTGTCAAATCATTTCGAGGCTGTCCCTCTTCAATAATTTTACCCCTATAAATTCCATCTAACTTAAAGGCTTTTTTGTAAATATCTGTAAAATATTGGCATGGGGAAATCAAATAATCCGCATTGAGAAAGTTACGCACAGAATTAGCCGCAGAAACATTTCCTCCTGCCTGGTCATATCCCAAAGTCTTTAGAGGAATACCATGCCATGTATTAATATAAACCTGGCCCTCTCTCTTTACAAAGTAGCCAGGAAACATTACATTATTCACCAGGTACTTGGATGTTGCCAGTTGGCGAAAATATTCATCACTCAGGTACTCAACAAAAGAAACATTTTCCATTTGAGAGTATTCCTTCATAATCTCCTCATTAGACTCAAAATCCTCAATCACCCAAACATGCTTGTAAGCGGAAAAATCCGGGCGCTCCAAAAAGGAATGGAACAATCCATTTGGATTACAAACCATTCCTCTCCCGTAGAAAGATTCATACAGCACCTTGTTTTCCTCTAAGGGCATAGTATTATATGCCTCAATAAAAGCAGCAGATCTCTGCTTGGCAAGGCTGCTATCATACACTCTCTGCAATTCATTTCTTCTCATTGCCTCTGAGGTTTGAATTTTATTTGCTATCTTTTCATCAATCATTCTATCTTACCTTCCATCCGAATTCATTTTGTCAGTGCTTATTTCACATTTACCATATAATATACATGCATACAGAGGAATTGCCATAACCGCTGGCAAAACGTAGCGCATATAGATTATCGGTCCTAACATCATAGTCCCTACCCACAAGACAAAAACTGCCATTATGGCAAAATTATCATATCTCTTTTTGGCCCAATAATATACAAAGAAAAAGGCCAAAATCCATATATACAAACCTCCTGACAAGGTCAGTCCCACAAGAGGTAGCTGACTAGCATAAACTCCTAATGGCTCAAATTCTTCTCTTATAGTTCGTCCATAGGCATTTTCTGTAATGCCATACCAATTGTGTTCTCCCTGATCCTTTTCAATCAGGTTGACATAAAAGAGATATCCACATCTTTCACTGGAAAAGAGTCGATAATTGCTATTGGCAAAAGCTTCTATGGCAGTCACCGGATGTTTTTTTACTATTTTTAGCCA
>JAILSA010000232.1 GCA_024697885.1 Eubacterium sp.
GGCAAACCTATTACGGCGGCTCCCTCTCCTTTATTGAAACCCTCTGTTCCATTTCAGAGGGCCTTAGGGAACAGGCCACCGCCCTGGCTGACCAGGGAAAGACCCCACTCTTTTTTGCCAGAGACAAGGAATTTCTCGGCATGATTGCGGTGGCAGATGTGATAAAAAAAGACTCTCCAGATGCCATTTACCAGTTGAGGCAAATGGGCATTCACGTCATTATGCTGACGGGAGACAATGAAAAGACAGCCCAGGCCATTGGCCAGCAGGCAGGGGTTGACCAGGTGATTGCCGGCGTCCTGCCAGATGGCAAGGAGGCAGTGGTTCGCAAGCTCCAGGAAAAAGGCCCTGTGGCCATGGTGGGGGATGGCATTAACGATGCCCCTGCTCTCACCACAGCCCAGGTGGGCATTGCCATTGGGGCCGGCACCGACATTGCCATAGATTCCGCCGATGTGGTTTTGATGAACTCCAAGCTGACAGACTTAGCCGCCGCCATTCGGCTGTCCAGAGCCTGCTTGAGAAACATTCACGAAAACCTCTTCTGGGCTTTTGCCTATAATATTATTTTAATTCCAATGGCAGCCGGTCTCTACTCCGGCATACAGATGAATCCTATGTGGGGGGCAGCAGCTATGTCTCTGTCATCCTTTACCGTGTGTATGAACGCCCTTCGACTTAACCTCTTCCGCCTCCATGACAACCGTCACGACAGGCCTATGAGGCACCCGGTGGTGGGCCTAGACACACAGGATTATATAGAACAAGAAAATTTAGACAAAGGAGAATCAAACATGAAAGAAACAGTAAAAATCGAAGGAATGATGTGTCCTCACTGCGAGGCAAATGTAAAGGGAGCCCTTGAGGCCATTGATGGTGTCGAGTGCGCCACCGTATCCCACCAGACAGGAACCGCTATTTTGGACCTCTCTAAAGAAGTGGAAGACCAGGTAATCCAGGACATTATAGAGGGCAAGGACTACAAGTTCTTGGGCATCGAAAAATAAGAAGCCACCAAAAAAGGTAATTATCACCCCAAAATTCACCAAAAAAATTACTGCAAGCAAAAAAAATGCCCCACCAGCGAGAGACTCCAAGGCGAACGCCTTGTGTCTCGAGTCGGTCGGGCATTTTTTTCGCTGGTGGGGCATTTTTTCGTCGTACATTACCACGTCAAAACTTCATATCCATCCTCTGTTACCACTAACTGAACTTCCCACTGGGCAGATGGCAGGCCGTCGTCTGTTCGGATGGTCCAGCCATTGCCAGAGTCCTCCCAGATCTCGTCTGTTCCCATGTTGACCATAGGCTCAATGGTAAAGCACATGCCGGGAACCATGAGCATTTCTGTGCCAGGCTCCGATACAAAGCTGACAAAAGGCTCCTCGTGGAACTCCAGGCCTATACCGTGTCCACCAATCTGGCGAACTACTGTATAGCCGTTGTCCAGGGCATGCTGATGAACAGCGTTACCCATGTCCCCCAAAAAGGTCCATGGCTTTACATGGTCAAGTCCTACCTGGATACACTCCTTGGTGACCTGGACCAATTTTTTCTTGTCCTCAGAAACCTCTCCGATCATATACATACGGGAGGAATCGGAAAAATATCCATTTAAGATGGTAGAACAATCTACGTTAATAATGTCCCCATCCTTTAAAATCTCATTTTTGTCTGGAATACCGTGACAAACTACGTCATTGACAGAGGTACAAACGCTCTTTGGGTAGCCCTCGTAGTTTAGTGGTGCTGGAATTCCTCCCATAGACCTTGTAACCTCTGCCACAATATCGTCGATGTCCTGGGTACTCATTCCCGCCTTGATTTGCTTTTCTACCTCGTCGAGGCAGGCGCGGTTAATCTTTGAACTCTCCTTAATTCCTGCTATGTCCTCTGCTGTCTTGAGAATCCTTCTTGGGGGAACAATGTGCCCCTGACGGGCAAAACTATTGATTCTCTCATCAAAGGCCATGTGACAGGCCTTATACTTTCTCCCACTACCACACCAGCAGGGCTCGTTCCTGCCGATTTTTTCCTCTAATTCAATGCCTTGCATATCTGTCCTCCTGTAGCTTATTCCATCTCTCCGTAAATCTTCTCAGCGCTTACTAATCTGGCACATACAGTGAAAAGAGTCGCTGCTGTCTTTAAATCGTCCAGGGTTGGATAAGTTGGAGCAATGCGGATGTTGTTGTCCTTTGGATCCTCATGCAGTGGCCAGGTAGAACCTGCTGGTGTCAACTTGACGCCTGCCTTTTTGGCCTTATCCACGATAGCCTTGGCAGTTCCCTCTAAGCCGTCAAAGCTAATGAAGTATCCGCCGTTTGGCTCTGTCCATGTGGCGATATCAAGTCCCTCAAGGTTGGCCTTGAAGATTTCCTCTACTGCCTCAAACTTAGGACGAATAATGTCTGCATGCTTTCTCATATGCTCCTTCATGCCATTGATATCCTTGAAAAATCTTACATGACGAAGCTGATTTACCTTATCATGACCGATGGTCTGGTGTTTCATCTGATTTCTAATATCCTCTAAATTGTTAGGGCTACTTGCAAGACCTGCAATACCGCTACCTGGGAAGGTAATCTTAGAGGTGGATGAGAACTTGTAAGCCAGGTCTGGGTTTCCAGCCTTTTTACACTCATCCAAAATCTCAATCAAATAGTCCTGATTCTCATCGTAGAGATGGTGAATGCCATAGGCATTGTCCCAATAAATACGGAAGTCCTTAGCTGCTGGCTTCAGATTTGCGAAGCGGCGAACTGTCTCATCACTGTAGGAATATCCCTGTGGGTTGGAGTACTTAGGTACACACCAAATTCCCTTGATGGTCTCATCCTCTGCTACTAATTTCTCTACCATATCCATATCTGGACCATTCTCTGTCATTGGCACAGGAATCATCTCCATGCCAAAATATTCTGTAATTCCGAAATGTCTATCGTATCCTGGCACTGGGCAAAGCCATTTTACCTTGTCTAACTTGCCCCAAGGGG
>JAILSA010000242.1 GCA_024697885.1 Eubacterium sp.
ACCTCTTCTTCTGGAAATGTTGAAAAAGTGTTTGATCAAGGCGGGATATACACATTTGATTCCAAACACCAATGGTTTAGAGGCCTGGAATACTCTGGACCGCATGATGAAAGATGGGGGAATTGTGGGCAAGGATGTTTCCTGTGTCATTACGGATATTGAGATGCCACAGATGGACGGCCACCACCTGACCAAGAGAATTAAGACAGACCCTAGATTTGATGGACTTCCAGTTGTTATTTTCTCCTCACTGGTCAACGATGAAATGAGAAGAAAGGGAGAGGCTTTGGGGGTAGATGCCCAGCTCTCCAAGCCAGAGATTGGAAGACTGGTTCACCAATTGGATTTGCTAATGGGACAGTCCTTCCAGGAATAAAAAATATCATTTGAATTATGTACATGTTCCCGCGGCACCCCGGTGTCGTGGGAATATTTGAGAAAAAAGAGGGGGTGAGACAGGTGACTATTTGTAGAAAATGTGGACAAGAGATTCCTGATGGTCAGGATTTATGCGAAAACTGCGCCAAACTTGATGTCAGTTCCGGCGAGGCCTATCTGGATGAACTCATGCAGAGCATGGAAGAGGAACTAAATGGACCGGGACTCAGTGCAGAATCTGGTCAGATGGAGAGAGACCAAACTGAATATGAGGAATCTTCTGCCCCAGAACCTGTCCAGGATGAACCTGCTCAGGAAGAACCTGCCCCAGAAGAGGCTCCCCTAGAAGAAGCTATTCTTGAAGAGGCGCCCCAGGAAGAAGCACCCCAGGAGGAAATTTTCGAGGAGATTTTGGATGAGGAGATCCCTGAAGAAATTGTAGAGGAGCCGGTGGAAGAGGAGCCGGTGGAAGAAGAGCCGGTAGAGGAAGAACTGGTAGAGGAAGAGCCGGTAGAGGAAGAAATTCTCGAGGAGTCCTTGGAGGAGGAAATCCAGGAAGAAATCCAAGAGGAAATCCAAGAGGAAATTCAGGAAGAGGCCCAGGCAGATACAGACGACATTAATGAGCTTCTTGACTTAGTGGCCAGAGATTATTCTGGAGAAGAGGAAGAGGAAAATGATATTCAAAGCTATGACAATGACATGGCTGTGGATGAGGAGCCGGCCCCAGAGGCAGAGCTTTCCCTTTTTAATGACAGCGAGGAAGGCCAGCTCTTTGAGGACGAGGAGGCAGGGGACCTAGACCTGAATGAACTTTTGACGGAAGAGCTTCTAGAGGATGATGAGGAAGAAGAGGACTACGAGGTAGAACTCAAGGAAGAAGTGGAAGAGGACGAAGATGAGGCTGAGGACGCCCATATTCTCGACGCTCTTGCTGTAGAGGAGTCAGCCTTTGAAACAGAGTCAGAGGACGAGGAAGAAAAAGAGGAAAAAGAGAAAAAGGACGGCTTTTGGAAGCGTACCTTTGGAAATATTATTACTGAGCAGACAGCGGAGGAAGAGGCTAGAGAGAGAGAACTAGAAGAGGCCTCCGAGGAAGAGAGGAAGGCTGCCAGAGAAGAGAAAAAGAAGCAGCAGGCGGAGGAAAAGCAGAAAAAAGCGGAATTAGCCAAGGAAGAGAAGGAGAAAAAAGCCCTTCTCAAGGCAGAGGAAGCAGAGAAGAAAAAGGCTGCCAAGGAAGAGAAAAAGAGGCGAAAGGCAGAGCTTGAAGCCACAGAAGTAGTGGGAAGAATTAACCCTGTGGGAGCTACCATTGTAATGGTATTTTTTGGCCTGATTTGTCTTGTGGTAATTCTTGGAACCAAGAGTTTTTCCTATAATGTATCTGTGGCCCACGCAGATAGCGAGTTTGAAAATAGGAATTACAAGGCCGCTTACCAGTCCCTGGCGGGAGTGGAAGTGTCCGAGTCCAACAAGGAATTAAAGGACAAGGTTCGCATTTGCATGCAGATGCAGAGAGAACTAGAATCCTATTCCAACTACTATGAGTTAAAAATGTACCTAGAATCCTTAGATGCCCTGGTAAAGGGAATTCGAAGTTATGACACCAATAAGGATAAGGCAGATACTTATGAGATTATGAGCCAGTACAATGAGCTAGAGGCAAGACTTGCGGAGACTCTTTACAAGGAGTTTGGGGTGACAGAGACCCAGGTGAGACAGATTATTCAAGAATCTGAAAACCAGGAAGAATACACCCAAAAGCTTGAGGCTATAATTCATAAATGGGAAGAAAAAAATAAGGAAGATGAGAGGTAGACTTCAATGATTGCAATCGTTGATTATGATGCTGGAAATGTAAAAAGTGTAGAAAAAGCCCTGCAGCATTTGGGCCAGGAGCCGGTGGTTACCAGAGATCCTGAATTGCTTTTGTCTGCGGACAAGGTAATTGTTCCGGGAGTAGGTGCTTTTGAGGATGCCATGGGTAAAATGAATGGCTATGGGCTCACACCTGTGCTGCGAGATATTGCCAAGAAGGGAACTCCAATTCTGGGAATTTGCCTGGGACTGCAACTTTTTTTTTCAGTCCAGCCAGGAATCAGAACACAATGTGGAGGGCCTTGGACTTTTGCCCGGCCAGGTAGTACGCTTTCCTGAGACAGAGGGATTTAAAATCCCACATATGGGTTGGAATTCCATAGAGATTAACCCAAAATCCAGACTGCTAAAGGGAATTGACAATGGCGCATATGTATATTTTGTCCATTCCTATTATCTGAAGGCTAAGGATATTGAGGACGTGGCAGCTACCACGGATTACATTGTAAATGTCCATGCTGCAGTAGAACACAACAACATTTTTGCAACCCAGTTCCACCCGGAAAAGAGCGGTGAGGTGGGCCTGCAGATTTTGAAAAATTTCATTTCTCTGTGAGAGACTTAAAAGACTAGAATGACATGGATTTAGGAGGAAAGGATTGCTATGTTTACCAAAAGAATCATCCCATGCTTAGATGTAAATCAGGGCCGAGTAGTGAAGGGAGTTAATTTTGTAAATCTGATTGATGCAGGAGATCCAGTTTCGGTTGGTGCTGCCTACGGAGTGGCTGGCGCCGATGAGCTGGTTTTTCTTGATATTACAGCCTCTAGTGACGCCAGAGACATTAAGGCCAATATGGTGCGCAAGGTGGCGGAGACAGTTTTTATCCCATTTACAGTGGGAGGAGGAATTCGGACAATCGAGGATTTTCGCATGATTCTCCGAGAGGGGGCAGACAAGGTAGCGGTCAATTCAGCGGCTATTTTGAACCCGAGTCTGGTATCCGATGCGGCGGACAAGTTTGGAAGCCAGTGCGTCGTTGTGGCCATTGATGCCAAGAGAAGGGCAGATGGAAAGGGTTGGACCATTTACAAAAATGGCGGCCGTGTGGATATGGAAATCGACGCGGTAGAGTGGGCCATGGAGGCAGAGAAACTTGGTGCGGGAGAAATCCTCTTGACCAGCATGGACTGCGATGGAACCAAGGATGGCTATGATATCGATTTGACCCGAATGATTTCCGAAAATGTAAAAATTCCAGTGATTGCCTCAGGCGGCGCTGGCAAAAAGGAACATTTCTATGATGCCCTGACAGAGGGCAAGGCAGATGCGGTTTTAGCTGCTTCCCTGTTCCATTTTAAGGAACTTGAAATTATGGATTTGAAGCAGTATCTGAGAGACCGGGGAATCAGTGTGAGAATGTAAGGAGGAAGACTGTGCCAGCAATATCAGGTGCCTGGAAGGAAGCCCTACAAGAGGAGTATTCCAAGGATTATTATAAAGATTTATTTTTGTTTGTAAAAAAAGCTTATTCTGAGGCGGTGGTCTATCCACCCTCGGATGAGCTTTTTACCGCTTTTCACAGGACTCCTATGGAAAATGTAAAGGTGGTTATTTTGGGCCAGGACCCCTATCACAATGAGGGTCAGGCCCATGGTCTTTGCTTTTCGGTGAAGCCGGGGACAGATCTTCCCCCTTCCCTAGTCAATATTTACAAGGAGTTAAAGGAAGATTTGGGAATTTCTATTCCCTCACATGGCTGCCTAAATTCCTGGGCGGACCAGGGGGTTTTGCTCCTGAACACAGTCTTGACTGTTGAGGCTCACAAACCCTTGTCCCACAGGGGAAAGGGCTGGGAGGAATTTACGGATGCGGTAATCCAAAAAATCAATGAGATTCCCCGGCCGATTGTTTTTATTCTCTGGGGAGGGCCAGCCAGGTCCAAGAAAAAACTCTTAAACAATCCCAAACATTTAATATTAGAAGCTCCTCATCCAAGTCCCCTGTCTGCCTACCGGGGATTTTTTGGAAGCAAACCCTTTAGTAAAACCAACGACTTCCTGATTTCTCAGGGCTTAGAGCCTATCAATTGGGAGATTCCTGAAATACTAGACAAAAAAACAAAGTGATTTATATAATAATTATATAAATTTAATAAATATATAGAATGACAAAAAATATCATTTACAATAAGAAGAAAACCATGTTATACTTCAGATAGTTGGACAAGTAGGTATTTTTTTAGTTATTTTAGGAGGATGAAAGAAAAATGAGCAGATTCAAAAAAAGATTAATTGCTATTATTGCATCCATTGCAGTTTTTGCGGCTGGAATAGTAGTAGTTAATAATGTTACCAGAGCGTCATATGATGGTAATCAACCATTCCTGAATGCTGATGGAAGCGATGTGAATGGACTTGAGTACGGTGTACTGGCTAACTACTTGAATCAGACATCAGACATGGAAACCAATTTCTGGGTGGGACAGTATCAGAACAATGGAAATACCAATGGTAATACTGTACCTGGAAAGACAACATCATGCGGGGAAATTAGAATCGGGGAACTTTTGGATATTACAGAGGATGAATTATATTCTCATATCCGTAAGCCAGCCGATGGAACAGAAGAAACAAAAATCACAATTAAAGAGTCCGTAAAGGACGAGGTCAAGGATCGTCTTGCTGCAATTAAGAAGTATGCAAATTCCGTCCTGTCAAATGCAGATTATACAGCACCAGAGGTTACAGATATGAATAGCTACAAGATTGATATCTCCTCTATGGATAAGGATGTTGTATATGTAAATGTTGACAATTTGGTTGATGGTTGGAACAATAACAAATTGGCCAACGGAGGTCTGAAAATCTCCATGAGAGAGAATCAGACTATTATTCTCAACATCACAGAGGAAAAGGAATTTAAACTCTACAGATATTCTGTAGATATTACAGACGGATCCTTGCCAAAGGATGAGTTGGCAGCAAATGTGATTTGGAACATGCCAAATCTTGCTGGCCTGGAGCTTGCATCTGATGGAATTGATGCAACTGTCATTGCACCATCTGCATTTCTTAATCTTGCCGTAACAGCAGAGGGATGGTTAGTATGTGATACTATTACATCAAACTCTGGTGAGTGGCATATGATTTATCAGGGATGGGGTAAGGCAACAGCAACTCCAAAGGTGACAGAAGAGCCAACAAAGAAGCCAACTGAGAAGCCAACGGCTACTCCAACAAAGAAGCCAACTGAGGCTCCAACGGCAACACCAACTGAGGCACCAACGGCCACACCAACGGTAGCGCCAACAGCTACACCAACGGTGGCGCCAACAGCTACACCAACGGTGGCGCCAACAGCTACACCAACGGTGGCACCAACAGCCACACCAACGGTAGCGCCAACAGCTACACCAACAGTAGCGCCAACAGCTACTCCAACGGTGGCACCAACAGCTACACCATATGTGACACCAGCCCCAGTTGTAACACCAACCGTGGCACCAACAGCCACACCAACCGTAGCACCAACAGCTACTCCAACTATGGCGCCAACAGCTGCTCCAACAGCCACACCTAAAGCGGCAGGAGCTACAGCAGCGCCAACAGCCACACCAACGGTAGCACCAACAGCTACACCTACCGTGGCACCAACGGTAGCACCAACTGCTACACCTTATGTTACACCAACCCCTGTTGCCACAGCAGTAGCAACAGCGACACCAGTACCTACAGCTACTCCAACAGCTGCTCCAGTAGTTACAGAAGCACCAACAGCTACACCAAAGAGCGGAAGTGATATTGCTCTTCCAACTGCTACACCAGAGGTAGTAGCAGGAGCAACAGCTACACCAGTCCCTACAGAAGAGGCAAAAGTTGACTCTGAGGTTGCAACACCAGTTCCAACAGCAGAGACAACAGAGGCACCAACCATTGGTGGTGGAGACACAGAGGAAACCACTAAGACTGCTTCAGCAACTTCTACACCAGAGGCTGAGGAAACAACAATTTCTGATGATGACACTCCAAAAGCTTCATCAAGCTCAAGTTCTGAGGATGATGAAGACGATGAGGATGATGAAGAAGAGACAAGTATTGCAGACAATGACACACCACTTTCTGACTCAGCACCTGAGACAGGAGATGACACTAACCTCTTTATTCCAATTATGGGAATGGGAGCTTCTGCAATGGCTATTATGTTGATTCTTGCCTTCAGAAGAAAAGAAGAAGAGTAATTCTTACTCAAGTGAATGAAACAAAAAAGGCACGCAAGTCTTTATAGGCTTGCGTGCTTTTCTTTTGTTTAAATTAGGGAGATTTTATTTTTGGGGAGGAATCTTAAGCCTTTTCCGCCTTAGCCAGCCGGCCCTAAAAAAGGCCCGAAACTTGCTTTTCTGGCTATGATTTCAGCATTTTTCTCGGATATCTTAGTCGGCCGGCCCTAAAAAAGGCCCGAAACTTGCTTTTCTGGCTATGATTTCTGCTTTTTTCCAGCCTGGGCTGCCAGCTCTTCTTTTAGGTTGTCATTTGCCGTGGAAAGCATAAGCTTAATACGGTTTAACTGGTTTACTTCGCTGGCACCTGGGTCATAGTCTACAGCTACGATATTGGCTTTAGGGAAGGCCTTGCGAAGCTGCTTGATGACACCCTTACCGACCACGTGGTTAGGGAGACAGCCAAATGGCTGGGTACAAACAATGTTTGGTACATTGGAGTGGATGAGTTCGATCATCTCTCCAGTTAGGAACCAGCCCTCACCTGTTTGGTTACCCATGGATACAAATGGGGCTGCATATTGCTCAAGAGTGTAAATGCTTGGTGGAGCATCAAATCTCTTGCTGGCCTTTAGGGCCTTGACCATTGGTGCTCTGAAGCGCTCCAGAAGCCATATGGCCGTTTTTCCAATGCTCTTGGAAGAGTTTTTAAAGCCCAGGTGATCTGCCTTGAAAATGCTGTCCGCAGCGCTGTACATGAAGAAGTCCAACATATCTGGGCAGACGGCCTCGGCACCCTCGGCCTCGAGAAGGTCCACTACATGGTTGTTGGCTGCTGGCAAGAATTTTACCAGGATTTCGCCTACAATACCTACTCTTGGTTTTTTGACGCTTTCATCTAATTCGATGTGATCAAAATCATCGATGATGGATCGAATAATCTGTTTAAATTCTGAGAACCTAGGATTCTTTACAGCCTCGATACAGCGGGATTTCCACTTTTCGTGAAGCTTGTTGACAGAACCCTTTATTTTTTCATAAGGTCTGGTGCGATATACCAGTCTCATAAAGAGGTCTCCGTAAATCAGGGACTGAATGGCGCCCTTTAGGAGGCGGTAGTTAATCTTAAAGCCCGGGTTGGTCTCCACACCGGCACTCATGGAAATAACAGGGATTTGCTCCATGCCGGCCTTTTTCAGGGCCCTGCGGATAAATCCGATGTAGTTGGTAGCTCGACAACCACCACCGGTCTGGCTGATGATTACGGCAGTTCTATCTAAGTCGTATTCTCCGGAGAGAAGAGCCTTCATAAACTGACCAACCACCAGAAGAGAAGGGTAGCAGGCGTCATTATTTACATATTTTAGTCCGTAGTCCAATTCCCCAACGCCGCTTGGAAGCTGGACCAGGTTGTAGCCACAGGCCCGCAGGGCAGGCATGAGAATGTCAAAATGGATTGGTGACATCTGTGGTGCCAAAATAGTATATTCCTTGCGCATTTCCTCGGTAAAGACCACTCTGTGGTGGGCGCTGTCATGGGCAATAGGTTTAATTCCCTTGCGCTTTCTGTCCTTGACAGCGGAGATCAGAGAACGGATACGGATGCGGGCTGCACCTAAGTTGTTGACCTCATCGATTTTGAGAACGGTACAAATCTTGTTTGCCCCTGTCAAAATGTCATTTACCTGGTCAGTGGTGACGGCATCGAGACCGCAGCCAAAGGAGTTGAGCTGGATCATATCCAAATCCTCTCTGGTCTTTACATAGCTGGCTGCTCCGTAGAGTCGGGAGTGGTAGGTCCACTGGTCCATGGCTATGGTTGGGCGGTCGATTTTTCCCAAATGGGAGATGCTGTCCTCAGAAAGAACTGCAATTCCGTAGGAAGTGATCAACTCTGGAATACCGTGGTTGATTTCTGGGTCTACATGGTAAGGACGACCGGCCAAAACGATACCGTGCTTTTGGTTGTCCTCCATCCACTTAAGAACCTCCTGGCCCTTGTCCTGAATGTCCTTGCGGACCTGCTCAAGCTCGGCGTAGGCCTTGTGGGCCGCCTGCTTGATTTCACTGGCAGGAATGGAATTTTCCTTTCCAATATACTTGACTAACTCGTCACAGAGAATCTTGTCAGATTCAAAGGACAGGAATGGGTCCTGGAAAATAATATTTTCGTCGTTTAATTCCTCTACATTGTTTTTGATATTTTCACCATAGGAGGTGACAATAGGGCAGTTGTAGTGGTTTCCTGCACCCTCGAACTCACAGCGCTCGTAAGGGATACATGGGTAAAAAATGTAGTTGACCTTGTGCTTTAGGAGCCAGGCGATGTGGCCGTGGGCCAGCTTGGCTGGATAGCACTCGGACTCACTAGGGATGGACTCGATTCCCAGACTGTAAATGTTTCGGTTAGAGGCTGGGGAGAGAACCACCTGATAACCCAACTCGGTAAAGAAGGTAAACCAGTATGGGTAGTTTTCATACATATTCAAAACTCTAGGAATTCCCACCTTGCCGCGAAAGGCCTTTTCGGCTGGAAGTGGCTTGTAGTGGCGGAAAATTCTCTTGTTTTTGTACTCGTAAAGGTTTGGAATATCCTTGTTGGTCTTTTCCTTGCCAAGACCTCTCTCGCAGCGGTTGCCGGAAATAAATTGGCGACCACCGCTAAAGCGGTTGATGGTCAAAAGACAGCTGTTGGTACATCCCTTACAGCGGGACATGGTGGACTCAAATTTGAGATGAATAATCTCGTCTAGGGAGAGCATGGTGGTCTCCTGTCCATCATAGTGCTCTCTGGCAATGAGGGCAGCACCGAAGGCACCCATAATACCGGCAATGTCCGGGCGAACGGCATTACAGCCAGATACGCGCTCAAAACTTCTGAGAACGGCATCGTTGTAGAAGGTTCCTCCCTGAACCACCACGTTTTTGCCCAGGTCCTTAGGGTCTGTCAGTTTAATAACCTTAAGAAGGGCATTTTTGATGACAGAAATAGCCAGGCCGGCGGAAATATCTGCCACAGTAGCCCCTTCCTTCTGGGCCTGCTTCACCTTGGAGTTCATAAATACGGTACAGCGGGAGCCAAGATCAATAGGATTCTCGGCAAAAAGGGCCAGTTTGGCAAAGTCCTTGACATTGTAGTTCAGGGACTTGGCAAAGGTCTCAATAAAGGAGCCGCAACCGGAGGAGCAGGCCTCATTGAGCTGGACGCTGTCTACGGATTGGTTTTTAATCTTAATACATTTCATATCCTGACCACCGATGTCTAG